>CAYMBI010000001.1:0-30011 GCA_964388655.1 uncultured Candidatus Saccharibacteria bacterium
GGGCCGGCGTTGGCGTCGTCGCCGCGGACGATGGCCCGGTAGTCTCCGCCCGAGATCCTGTATTGATTACTAAAACAGGTATAGCTTTTGCAGAGGTAAGAGCAACAGGTAAAAGTAATGCCATCAATATACCATTAGCATACTGTGGGAAGAGAATATCTATTCCTACCTTAGTTAAAAACATCGCGATTGGAACAAAGAGAATAGCTAATGTAAAAAAATATATTAAAGATCTTTTAAACAATCTTCTTACATTCTCATACTTCTTTAAAGAAAACATCTCTACAACATTAGGAGCGAGTACCTGTCCAAGTACAGTGAAAGGTATTAAATATATTGCAAATATCTTGTTTAGAAGTTCATATACTGCAATCTCTTCTAAGAGATTGTATCTACCTAGTATTAAGATATTTACTTTAGAAAAAAGGAAATATCCAAGTGTAGCTATACCAAAATATACTGAGTAAGAGACAATATCCTTTATTACCTTAGAATCATATTTAAACTCATACCCCTTATGAAGTAGTAAAAGAACTACTGCATACAAGGAGAAGAATACTACCTGAGTTAGTACTGCACCAATAAGGCCATATGTTGTAACAAGAATGTATGATGAAAGAATACCCAATACACCTGTACAGATTGAGACAATAGCTAAGGTCTTAAATTTCTTTAGACCTCTGTATATGCCATCTAGTAAAGAAGTCAATGGATATATGAATATGAATGGTAATGCATAGTAGAGATATATGTAATACTCAGAAAAAATACTTTTAGCATATATAGCCATGAAGAGAATTACTAACATAGATACAAGAAATATTACTAATCCTGAGTTGAAAAGTACCCTACCTACCTTCTCTTTACTGATAGTATTGTACTGAGCTACATATTTAGAAGTAGCAGTAGATATACCGAAATCTGCAAAGGCAATCATTAAAAAAAGTACTGAAGACATGTAATTGTATATACCCATTTCACCCTTGGTGAGAAAGTAAGTTGCAATGAAAAACATTAATGCACTACTTCCTTGTTTAGTTAGTATTTGGGTTAGTCTCCATCCAAAGGAATAGGAGAGTTCTTTGTTGTTTTGATATTTAGTAGTGAAGAAATCTTTAATATTCATTCAACAATTCTATTTCTTTAATCCAAGCTTTTCAAACATATTGCTTGAGTCACTACTTCCAATCTCTTGGCCTTTATATATTGGTAGAGTAAAAGAAAATGTACTTCCCTTGCCTATCTCACTCTCGACCCATATATCACCACCCATAAGTCTTACAAGACCAAATGTAACATACAAACCAAGTCCCGTACCACCAGGTCTCACTATTTCAGAACCAAGGTAGTTATCTATTCTATAGAACTTCTCTCCTAATTTAGGGATATTTTCTTTTGGTATTCCCTTACCTGTATCTTGTATTGTTACAGTAACAAAATTATCATCATATTTGGTACTTACTGTGACTGAACCTCTCTGTGTATATTTAATTGCGTTGCTAATTAAGTTGTTAAGTATTTCAACTACCCTTACCCTATCTGCATACACATTTGGAGTATTTGGATTTACATTGTTATTAAATTGGATTCCCTTTTCTTCAACATCTATCTCATGACCATGAGCTGCCATCTCTATTTCTGCTTTAATATCTACATTGTCATGTCTTATCTCAACCTTGTTCCCCTCTAATTTTGCAGATGTAAGTAATGTATTGATTAATCCTATTTCAGTTTCTACAGACTTTTTTATTCTATCAATATATTTTTTAAATTCTGCAGGGTTACTCTCTATGAATTTTTCAAGAAGTTCTACATTAAGCTTTACAACTGTAGCTGGTGTTCTTAATTCATGCCCCATTATATCTATCATATCTGCTTCTTTCCTTCTTGCTTCTTCTAATTCTTTAACCTTAATTTGTAATTCTTTGGTTTGTTCATTTACTTTCTCTTGAAGAGACTTATTAAATACTTCAACTTCTTGATACAAGAAAGCTCTTTGCAAAGAGATTGCCATAGAAGATCCAACTGATCTAATATATTCTAAATCCTGAATAGAGTATGTTTTTGCTGCTTTACCATCTTCAATTGTAATATACACATTCCAGTCAATTAGGCTAGATTTTTGGATTGGAAAAATTACTCGAAGATTATATTTCTCAAAGAGATGTCTGAATGATTCTTTCCCATCAACATGCATTAGCTCATCTTTTATTAATGGTTGTTTAATTGTCTCTAAGAGTTCTAAATCTGCAATATCATTCAACGAAAGCCCATACGATTTAAAATCCTCCAATATTTTACCGTTTTTCGTTATCAAAATCTTTGTTGGAGAATTAAATATTCTTTTAAGTAAATTTTGAGTTCTATCAAGAATTACACTTACATCTAAGGTATCATTGAAAACAATGATTAGTTTCTCCTTTTCCTCTTGCATATCAATATTGTAATCGTAAAAAACTTTCTTAACTATTACATCTAATTTCTCATTCGCAAATACAAAAAGGAAAACAAAAAGTGCAGAGTACAAATATCCTGTTACCAATGCTTCGGGTTCATATATTCCACCCCAAACGATATTTTGCACAAAGGAAACAAGATGAAATATTGCATATGGTACAATCGAGATAAAGAGAACATATACCAGTTTACTCACTATTAGTTTTGTACTTGGAAATCGATATCTTAAAATTGCATAGTAGGTTGCAAGGATGAAAAAAATTAGGCTTAATGGTCCTAATGCTCTAATTTCGTTAAATTCAAGTATTGGAAATATTAAGTTTGTACTAAAGGAACTAAGTATAGAAAGCATAGAACCAAGGAAGATGTAGAATATTTGTGCTTTTGTTACAAGGTTCTGCTCTCTTTTGTAAGCTGCGAAGAACAAGATTGCAGAGTAACAGAAAATTATTCCTGTATAGATGACGAAATATATATTAAAGTCACCTCTAATTGATTGTAGGTGATTTTCGGAATATACAACATCCTTAACTATTCCGTCCGTAATTGAAAGAATTACAAATACAAAAGAAATAATACCCCAAAAAATCTTTCCAAGAAGAGCGTGTTTCCCTTCATAGTAAGTTCTTACGAAAAGATAGTACCAATATCCAATAAGGGCAGAGGTTACAAATGAAAATCTAGACGCCCAAAGAGCCACTGTGTGGTTCTGGCTAAAGAGATCTGTAACTAAAATAGATAGTGACCAAAGTATAACCCAAAAGACTAATATCGAGAAGGTTTGCCTTTTCTCTGCATTAGAGAGATTCTTTTCTTTAAGTACTTTGTAAATAATAAAAGTACAAAGGAGAATGATTATAGATAACGCTATAAATCCTAATATCATTTCTTTTCAACTAAATCATATATAAATTGTACAACAGTTTTTCTTGGTTTGTAATTCTTTGCCTTTAATCTTAATGAATATTCATATGCATTCTTTGTATATACTGGATTTTTTAATATCTCTGATACTGCTTCCAATATTTTTGCTGGAACAGTATCATCCTTTATTTGATAGCTTTCTCTTTTAGAAAACTTCAATATACTAGTTTTGTTTACATTAATACCTAAGCCCATTTCTTCTAATCTGTTTGCAAAATATGCCTGATCTATACCTACTGGGAATGATACAACTGGCTTACCATTTTCTAATGCTTGCATTATTGCCCCCTGAGAACCCGTATTTACAATCACATCTGCGTATTTAGAAACTCTTAATCCTGGAATAAAAGTCCTTATTATCAAACTATCATTGTCCTTCTGGAATTTTTCCCTTGGGAAATTTGGACCAAGAGCAACAATTACCTTTGCATCTAAGTCTTTAATGAAATTAAGAATTCTACGATATGTTTCTAATTCAAATACACTACCTCCAAAGTTTATAAGCACCAATTTTGAGTTTCCCTTGAATTCCTCAAGTTTTTTTTCTGTTAAATCTGTTTTCATCTTTTCGAAACCATTCCAGAATATAGGTCCGACATATTTAGTTCTACCATCTAATTCTAGCTGTGGTTCAAATTCGTCATCACCAGGTATGAGTACATGCATTGGAGCATAAAGCTCTTCTCTACTCTTTATCTCTTGGGTTATACCCAATTTCCTGTAAGCATCTAATATTTCAGAAAGATAGTTCTTAACAAAAGATTTCTTAAATACAGGATTAAGTAATTTTCTCAAAATTTTGTGTTTTGTACTATCAGTAGCCAAGGAAATACCCATTAAACCTTTAGACTTAGGTAGATATTGTCCATTCATTAAAGCTACTACAGGTATTTCAGTTGCAAATGCTACTTGAGGACCAAAGAATCCAGGTGAAGTAATCACAACATCTGCTTTAACTTGTTTTGCTGCCTCTATCTCGGCGCCCAACCAATCAATCATTTCTTCTTTGTGTGTTGCTAAATAGTTTACAGATTGATCTTTAGGGTCATTAAGATTAAAAGGTTTGTATGTTCTTACAATTTCATATCCTTGGTTTTCGATAAAACTTGCCTTACTTGTACAGGATGTGAAATACACTTTGTCTCCATTTTTAAGGAATTCTTCTGCTAATGCAAAACTTCTAATAACATGAGCTATAGAACTACTAGTGATAGGTGTAAAAAGAATATTCATTTGTACTTTCCAATCATATATGTAAAGTAAGAACACAACATACAGGTATCTTACTTGATTGAAAATTCTTTGTAAACAGATTTAAAAACCTCAATTGTCATATCAGTAGTATTTTCCCAGGAAAATTCTTTACCTCTTTGTAAACCTTTTTTTATTAATTCATCTCTAAGCTTCCTGTCTTTGTATATTTTGTACATGCTCTCTCCTACCTCTTTAGGGTTCTGACCGTTAACAAGTATTCCTGCATCTTCGAGCACTTCAGGATAGCAAGATCCATTGTGAGCTATTACAGGTGTACCTGATTTCATTGCTTCTACTAGTGCAATACCAAATCCTTCATACAATGAGAGATGTATAAAGGAGATTGAGTTACTAAGGAGTGGTTTTACATGAGAATCCTCATAGAAACCAGTAAAGATTACATTCTCTTTTAGTCCTAAACATTCAACCTTGTCTCTAAATTTTACAACCCTTTTATCGACTTCTTTTGTAAAGTTTTTCCCAGCAATTACCAAGTATGGAGCCTTACTATCATGCTTTACCTTAGTAAGAAATTCTCTGTATCCTTTTACTACTCCTTCAGAATTTTTGTTAAGACCTGGTGTTCCGCCCATATATATGAAGTATCCTCTCTCTTTGTAATCTTTAGGTAAAGAAGAATCCCACCCTTGTGTGTCTTTAGATTCTTGTACTTCTCCATCTAGATATATTGGGTATATATTCTGTTTAGGGTATTTAGGGAAGTATTTTCTAAAATCTTTTGCTGTATATTTGGAGTTTGTAATTATGGCTTTACAATATTTAGCTTTGTACATCTCCATCCAATACTGTATACCTCTAAATATATTGTGAAATATACTTTGCTCAGAATATATATTGAATATTGGTAATATGAAATCATGTACCATTAGTACTGTGGGTATATGTAGTGATGGTATCCCTATCCAGAAGTAAGGACAGAAATATATACTGTCTTCTCTTTTGTACTGTTTAATAGCGGGGAGTATTTTGAATGTATATGTAAGAAAATTTTTGTAATCAGAGGGTTTTACTTTTCCTAATCTGTGTATGTGTATATTCTTTCCTTTAAGGTATGGATCTAGTGTAGATTCCCCATCAAACATGAGTAACGTTATATCTATATCTTTCTTTTCTAGTATTCTACTTACAATGTGCTTAGTATATTGACCAATACCATTGTATTTAAGTTGATTTTGAGTAGTTGTACAATCAATTATTAAATGCATGGTATATATTAGCAGATGGGAGAATGAGTACCAAGAGGTGTCCCTACCCCCAAGGTTTCCCAAGTGAGGTAGGGAGGTCTCGACCTAGGGTGGAAGACTTGCACTTCGTACATGGTGAGTCCTATCCTCACAGCACCCTACAGAAGCTTTCGCTTCTGTACAACCCTATTTTAACGATATTTTCTTGGAATTCCAAACTACTAATTATTATTCACCCAAATATTCTTTTAACATCTCTCTCCATGATCTCATTTCAGGTAATTTTGTATTAATTAATTGAGACCTATTTGGCACTACTGCCTTCCTTCCAAAATCTTTTAACTTAGACTCTTTTACAGGTGTTTTTATACCTTGCATATTTAATATTTCCTTTGCAAATTCATTTCTTGAACATGTATCCCTACTTGATATGTGGTAAATATCTGGTTTAATGTCACCCTGAATTGCAGAAAGAATAGATTGACTCAAATCTCCTACATATGTCGGACAACCTACTTCATCTGTAACAACCTTTAGTTCTGGTAACTCCTTAGCATATTTAGTAATCTTCTCTATGAAATTTGTAGCATTGGGACCAAACAACCACGATGTTCTAAAAATATATATCTTCCCTCCCACTTCTAAGATATTCTTCTCTCCCATTAATTTGGATTCACCATATACATTAAGTGGTTTAAAATTTTTGTAGTCTTCTCTATATCCTTCCTTTAGATTTTCACCAAATACATAATCTGTGGATATATGCACAAAGGGGATATCTAACCCCTTACAAACCTGTGCCATATACTTTGGAGCATTAGCATTTACCTTAAAAGCCATCTCTTTTTCTTCCTCGGCTTTCTCTACATTTGTATATGCACTACAATTTACTACAACGTTGGGATTAGATTTTAAAACAACACTTTTTACCTGGTCTTCCAAAGTAATATCAATACCACCATCAGCTCTGTCATTTCTCTCTACCTCATATCCTTTCTCTTCCAGAAATGAAGAAAGGAAATTACCAAGCATTCCACTAGAACCAAATATTAGAATCTTTTTCATTGTTAACTGCTAAGAAATTAGAATAAGTCTTCAGGTTTTATATCCTTAAGCATTGGATTTGATTTATCCTTTTCAGAAAGTATTGGATCATCTATTTGCCAATCTACTCCAATATCAGGATCATTCCAAAGAAGGGCACCTTCATTTTCTTTAGAGTAAAAATTACTTACTTTGTATTCAAAGTCCGCAATTTCACTCAAAACTAAAAAACCATGTGCAAAACCCTTAGGAACAAGGAATACAAAGTGGTTTTCATCGGACAGCTCAACTGCTTCATACTTACCAAAAGTTGGAGAATCCCTTCTAATATCTACAGCAACATCAAGCACCTTTCCCGTTGCAACTCTTACGAGTTTATCCTGAGCATATTCACCCTTTTGCCAATGAAGACCTCTTAACACTCCCTTGGAGGATCTTGAGTGATTATCTTGCACCCATTTAATATCTATACCATTCTCTTTAAAAATCTTCTCATTGTATGTTTCCTTAAAAAATCCTCTATTATCACCAAATACATTAGGAGTAATCAACACTAAATCTGGAATACTTAATCTTTTAAATTCCATCCTCTTTCTATATCAATTTATTTATGAATTTCAACTTTCGAATCATCTCCGATGAAGAGTCTGTCTGCTTTAGGATGACCATTTTTACTTGTTACTTCTGCATTCCATCCTATTAAACAGCTATCTAATCTCCTATCTAAATCATGGACATTACAGTTTCCCATTAGGATACTGTTTTCTATCTCAACATTTTTAACTACACAGCCTTCACCAATTGATGTAAAAGGTCCTATGTATGAATCTTCTACTACGGCATTCTCAGCAATAGAGATAGGACCTCTTAGTATACAATTCTTTATCTTAGCACCCTTTTTAATCTCTACATTCCCCTCTATATTTGAATCTACTACCTTACCTTCACATGTATCTAACACCTCTCTTTCAAGTATTAGTCTATTAGCAAGTATTAGATCTTCTGGTGCCCCTGTATCTTTCCACCACCCTGTTACCTCTGATGCTGTCATTGTATATCCATTCTCTATCATCCAGTTGTTAATTACTGGTGGATAGTATTCTGGTTTTCCTGTTCCTTTAGGATCTATTGGTTTTACATGATCAAAGGCTTTGAATACCGCAGGTGTAAAGAAATATATTGCAGAAAGGACCAAATCACTTACAAACTCTTTAGGTTTCTCTACTGTCTTTACTATCTTTCCATCCTTCATTACAGCTACACCAAAGTTTTGATAGTCAGGTCTTTTAACTACTAATACATGAGCATCTGATTTTTTCTTTTTAAAATCTTCATAGTGTTGTTTAAGACCACCTGTTAGGATATTGTCTCCTGCTGAGAAGAGAAATTCATCATCCCCGATTAATTTCTCTGCTAACTTAATTGGATACATCATTCCATTTGGTTCTGGTTGTTCAATGTAAGAAATCTTACATCCAAATCTCTTACCATCACCTAAGAGCTCTCTCATTTCAGTATCGCCTACATTTACATTGATGATTACATCCTTTATTCCTAAATCCACTGCATCTAATATTATCCTCTCTATCATTGGCCTATTCCCTATTGGTAGAGCATGTTTGTTTTTAGTATGTGTAAGAGGTCTTAGTCTTGTTCCTCTTCCTCCTGCTAGTATGAGTGCTTTCATTGTTTAAAGAATATATATTAATTTAAATTCTTTTAGAGAGATATTTCTCTGCTTGAATATCTGCTTTAGGCTTAAGTGGTTTCCACCAATCTTCATTGCTAACATACCAATCAATGGTATCCTTTAGCCAATCATCTACTGATTTACTAGGTTCATATCCTAACTCTTTCTTAGATTTAGAGAAATCGATTGCATACCTCAAATCATGTCCTTTCCTGTCTCCTACATGAACTATTAGTGATTCTGGTTTCTTTAGATATTCTAATACCTTCTTTACAATCCATATATTTGGTTTTTCACCATTACCTCCAAAGAGATATGTTTCTCCAATGACTCCCTTAGTAATACACAACTCAATACCCCTACAATGATCTTCTACATGTATCCAATCTCTTACTTGCATACCATCTCCATATACAGGTAATTCTTCATCCATTATTGATCTGGTAATCATTAGTGGTACCAATTTTTCTGGGAATTGATATGGTCCGTAATTGTTAGAACAGTTAGAGATTGTAATGGGAAGTTTGTGTGTATGGAAATATGCTCTTACTAGATGGTCTGATCCTGCCTTAGATGCAGAGTAAACACTTTTAGGTGCATACCCCATCTCTTCATGGAATTTCGCTTTAGGATCATCTAAAGGTAGTTCTCCAAATACCTCATCTGTAGATACATGATGGAATCTAATACCTCCATTAGCTAATGCTGCTTCTAGTAGATTGAGTGTTCCTTCTACATTTGTTTTAACAAATTCTTCAGGTCCTTCGATACTTCTATCTACGTGTGATTCTGCAGCGAAGTGAACTATGATATCCATTCCTTTAGTAATGTCCATTACTAACTGTTTATCACAGATGTCTCCTTTAACAAATTTGTAATTGGGATTGTTTTCTATGTCTTTTAGGTTTTCTAGATTTCCTGCATATGTTAGTTTATCTAGATTTGTAATATGGTCCTCAGGATATTTATTTAACCAATATCTTATGAAGTTAGATCCTATGAATCCTGAGCCACCTGTTATTAGGAGTTTCATGTATTTATATACAGTTACAAATTATATGGCCTATATTGTGAAATAGGGTACTATATCTAATTGTAGAATAAAAGACTTCAAATTATATCGTAGAAATTATAAAATCTTTGATATGTCTCGAACAAAATATTATGTCCTAGATCATCATTCTATATGGGGATGGGAAAAAACAAAAGACACTTTAGAAGATGCAGCAATTGTCTTCGTATGGAATGATTTCACAATGGAGGAAGATGTAAGAAAATGGCAAGAGCAAGGTAAAAAGGTTATTTGCTTTGAACATGGGTGGAATGCTTTTTTTGATTATGAATACAATAATAGGCCACTAATTGCAGATGGGTACATATCACTCGGACATAGTACCTCAGAAAGCCTTTTTTCATGGGGTTTAGACAATAGAAAGCTACTTGTTTCTGGCAACCCTAATTTTGATTCAATTGTGTACCAATCGCCTAGCAATAATATCCTTCCAAAAATTTTATACACTGCTCTCCATTGGACAAAAGATATGAGAGATTATAATAATTCCAAATTGAATGAAATAATAAGTGTCCTTTCTCCGTTTTCGGAAATCTCAGTAAAAACAATAGAGAAGAGCAAAATAGATATCCCAGAAACCATCAAGGAATGGAGGTCTAATATAAATGATAATACAAACTTATTTGCAGAAATAAAGGAAGGACTGAAAGAATATGACATCATCCTAACTCCCAAGGAAAGTACTTTTGATTTCATAGCAATAAAAATGGGGAAGAAGGTCTTTCGAGTTGGCAAGAAAGAAGAATATGCAGTAGAAGGAGATCCAAATACGAGAAATATTCTGCAATTTTCAGAGATTTCAACAGACCTACTATATTCTAATACTCAACCTATGGTAGATTTAAATCATGAAATCAGTCAAAGTCTTAAAATAGATGAAATTATTAAATGGGCAATAAATCTGTAAAATCAATTTGGTCCTACAATAGCCCAACCTTTGAATTCACAAAAGAATTACCTGTTAACTCTTCCGCCTGGAGTGGTCACTACTTCTTTGCATATGATCTTGTATCAAATGTAAAACCAAAGATAATAGTGGAACTTGGTACTCACAAAGGAAACTCCCTATTTTCATTTGCACAAGCAATAAAAGATAACAAACTTGATACGGAATTACATGGGATAGACTCATGGGAGGGTGAGAAACACGCAGGATATTATGATGAAAGTGTATACGAAAACTTTTTAAAAATTTCTAAAGAATATTATAAAAATGTAAACATTGTTGCTCACAAAATGTATTTCGATGATGCTGTAACCAAGTTTAAGGATAGTAGTATCGATATCTTACATGTTGACGGACTACATACATATGATGCAGTAAAACACGATTTTGAAACATGGCTACCGAGAGTAAACAAAGAAACAGGAATTGTACTTTTCCATGATGTTTGCGAAAAATCTAGAGACTTTGGAGTATATATTCTATGGGAAGAATTAAAGAAAAGATACAAAACTATAACCTTTGATCATTATCATGGCCTTGGAGTTCTTTTTGTAAACAAGGGTTATAAAATAGTAGATGAAAGTGTTGAACAGTTATGGACAAAATACTACCCATCGTTATCAAAGATTCAGGATTTAGAGGAAGAGATATATGATAAAGAGAATCATATTAGAAATATAACCTCGGAGAATCTTGCAAGATTAAAGATGACGAAAGAGTTATTGGCAGAAAAGGATATATACAAAAAAGAAGCAAAAGAGTATCAATCCTTTAAACAAACAAAAATATGGAAAGGTTTAACAATCTACAGAAAAATAAAAAGATATTTTAAGAACTTCTTCATAAATATCGTTAAAGATGGACCAATCATTACTATAAGGAGGATTATTAAAAGACTCAAAAATGTATATGAATACAGACAGCAACTAGAGAAGAACAGAAATCCATACAAATATTGGCTTAAAAAGCACGAGATTACATTTAAGAAAAGATTCCAAATAAAAAGAGACTTAGAAGATTTAGAATATAAGCCCCTAATTAGTATAGTTATGCCTGTATACAACGTTGATGTAAAGTGGATAAAGGAAGCAGTTAAGTCCGTAAAGAAACAAATATATACCAACTGGGAACTATGCATAGCAGATGATGCTTCTACAGATCCAGAGCTTAAAAAATATTTAAAAAATATTTCAAAAGATTCAAGAATAAAAGTTACATTTCGAAAAAAGAATGGGCATATCTCTGAAGCCTCAAATTCTGCTTTAGAGTTAGCAGAAGGAGAATTCATAGCATTAATGGATAACGATGACATAATACACCCGCATGCGTTAGCAGAAGTAGTGAAGTTGCTAAATGAAAAACCAGACACAGATTTTATTTATTCCGATGAAGATAAGATAGATATGACAGGTAAAAGAGTAGAACCCTTCTTTAAACCTGATTGGTCACCAGATCTGTTTATGTCAACAAATTACATGTCTCATCTCTCAGTTATAAGGAAAGAACTAATTGATAAAGTTGGGGGTTTTAGAAAAGGATACGAAGGTTCACAGGATTACGATCTCTTTCTAAGAATAGTTGAAAAAACAAACAGAATAGAACACATTCCTGATGTACTGTATTCATGGAGAAAAATTCCAGGATCTACTGCATCAGAATATTCTGATAAAGTATATGCCCAAGACACGACAATAAAGGCATTACAAGATTCACTTAAAAGAAAAAATCTTAAAGGAGATGTTTATCAGGGACTTTTCCCTGGTTCTTTCAGGGTAAAATACAATATTAAGGGTAATCCACTTGTTAGTATTATTATCCCCACTCTTGAAAAATATGAATATCTAGAGAGGTGTTTATCTTCAATACTCGAAAAAACTACATACGACAATTTTGAAATTATTATCGTAGATACTGGAAGTAAAGAACAGAGGGTTCTTGAGTATTATGAATTATTAAAACAAGACAAACGAATTAAAATACCAATCTGGAAGGAGCGTTTTAACTACTCGGGAGTTAATAACTTTGGAGTAAAGCATGCCAAGGGTCAATATCTTCTTCTTCTAAACAATGATACTGAGATAATATCTCCCAATTGGATAGAAGGTATGTTGGAACATGCACAAAGGAAGGAAGTTGGTGCTGTGGGAGTTAAACTACTCTACCCTAACAATACCATCCAACACGCAGGGGTTATACTAGGTATTAATGGTGGTACAGGCAAAGGAGTTGCTGGTCATGCTTTCAAGTACTTCCCAAGAGAGATACAAGGTTTTCCCGTACAAAAAGATATTATTAAAAACTATTCTGCAGTAACTGCAGCCTGCCTAATGATAGATAGAAAAAAGTATGAAGAGGTACGTGGACTTGAGGAGAAATTTAGAATCGCTTTCAATGACGTTGATTTCTGTTTAAAACTTCTAAAGAAGGGGTACTATAATGTATACACTCCCTATGTAGAACTGTATCATCATGAATCCATTTCTGTTGGTACTCCAGAATCAAAGACCAGGGATAATGATGAATTTAGCAAAGAGATCGATTTGATGTACAAAAAGTGGGAGAAAAACTTACTTAATGATCCCTTCTATAACAAGAATTTATCTCTTAAGTCAGAGGATTTTAAAATATCAATAGAATAAAAATGATAATCACTCATCTTAAAGGTGGATTAGGAAATCAGATGTTTCAATATGCATGTGGATATGCACTTGCAAAAGATTTTAACAGTATTCATAAACTAGATACCTCCTACTACTCTTCTATCCCATCTAATCATACAAAAAGAACTTTCGAATTATCCTTATTTAATATTTCTTCACATGTTCTTAAAAAGTCAGAATTAGAAAGAATCCTTTCGAAGAAAACAAAATTGGATAAATATATGGATGATATTAAATCAAAATTTTACACAATATTCACAGGTATTTATCCAATTGAGAAATACTTTGGTGTAGAGAATTTGTATTTAGAAGGATATTTCCAAAGTGAAAAATTCTTTGTTAAGTACCGAGAAGATATTCTAAAGGAGTTTTCTCTAAACGGTAATCAAGGAGAAGAATACAATAGAATTTCAAAAAAGATTACAAACGAAAAAAGATCAATATCGATGCATATAAGGAGAGGAGATTATGTAACAGATATCAAAGCCTCAAAGCATCATGGTGTTTTAGGGGTAGAATATTACAAAAAGGGGTTAAATATTTTGAATATAAGGAATCCTAAGATTTTTGTTTTTTCTGACGATATCGACTGGGTAAAAAAAGAATTTACTTTTCTTCCCAAAGATACGTATTTTGTATCTAAACATCATTTCAACTCCGCCCAAGAAATAATCTTAATGAGTTTATGCAAACATAATATTATTGCAAATAGTTCTTTCTCTTGGTGGGGAGCATGGTTAAATCAGAATAATAAAAAGAACATAATTGCACCTAAAAGATGGACTCAAAGCATACTTGCTGTCAATACAGATATTGCACCAAAGGATTGGTACAGAATATAATTAAATATCTTTAGAATATTGCCTCGCGTTATAACCCATGAGAAAAAAGGTTGCTATATATATGGTTGTGAAAAAATAAATCCTGTATAATTCCTTCAAATGAATAAATCCAACACATACATAACCATACCTCTATACAACGATGAGAAAATGATTCTCAAAGTAATAAAGTCTCTTCAAGATCATGGATATAAAAATATTGTAGTAGTAGATGATGGAAGTAAAGATAATGGATATGAGGTAGTAAAAAAGAATACAGATGTAATAATTGCAAAACATATAATAAACAGAGGACAAGGAGCAGCATTACAAACGGGAATGGAAATAGCAATAGAAAGAGGAGCAAGATATATAATCAACTTTGATTCTGATGGGCAACACGATGTAAAAGACCTAGATACAATGCTAGATACATTAATAAAAGGTAAATACGATATTGTATTAGGATCTAGATTCTTACAAGAGAATGATATCCCATTAAAAAAGAAAATACTTCTTAAAGGAGCAATAATATTCACATACCTACTCTCTAGAATATGGTTAACTGATGTACACAATGGTCTAAGAGCTATGACATCAGAAACTGCAAAGAAATTAAACATTCAACACGACAGAATGGAACATGCTTCAGAGATATTAGACAAGATTAAAATACTAGATCTTAAATATACAGAAGTACCAGTAACAATACATTACACAGAATACTCAATGGCTAAAGGACAGAGCGTGTTTAACAGTATAAATATTGCGTGGAGATTAATTTCTGCAAAATTAAGAGAATAATGGCTATCCAATATATCGCAACATTCATCATCGCATTATTCATGGTTCAACTCTTTATCAAATTCTATAAAGATAAAGTAATATTTGGAAAGATTCTCGTTTGGATGACCTTCTGGGGTATTGCTTTATTTGTAGTGTGGTTTCCAGAAATAATCTGGCAAATTGGACAAGTGTCTGGAGTTGGAAGAGGTGTAGACGTGTTAATTTATCTATCAATTATATTTTTATTCTTTTTTCTTTTTAATCAAAATACAAAAATTGATAATTTGAATAAACAAATAACTAAAATTGTTAGAGAGGTCGCAAAAGAGAATGCAAAAGAAAGATAATCCCCTAGTCTCAGTATTGATGACAGCATACAATGCTGAGAAATACGTAGGCTTAGCAATTGAGAGCATCTTAGAACAAACATATAAGAACTTTGAGTTTATAATAATCGAAGATTGCTCAAAGGATAATACTTGGGAAGTTATTGAGAAGTATTCAAAAAAGGATAAACGAATAGTTGCAATAAAAAACGAATCAAATTTAAATGCAGGAGGATCATCAAACAAAGGTTTAAAACTTTGCAAAGGTAAATATGTTGTGAGAATGGACGCAGATGATTGGAGCTTCACTTATAGGATAGAAAAACAGGTTGAGTTTATGGAGAAACATCCTGAAGTCGTTGTTTCAGGCGGTTCAATGGTAATTTGCGACGAAGATTTCAATACGATGGGAATTAGGAGATATCCGCTCTCAAATGGAGAGATCAGAAATATAATATTAAGGTTTAATCCTGTTCCTCACCCAGCCTCAATATGGAGAAAGGAAGCTATAGATAAAACAAATGGATACCCCAGCAAACTTGGTATTTCTGAAGATTATGCTATTACCCTTGATATTTCTCAGTTTGGTGATTTAGCGAATATTGAAGACGAATTGGTGAAATATAGAATACATAGAAAATCCGCCACAAATGCTCGAATGAGATATATGCAGGCTGTTACTATCTACCTATCCTTTAAAGCAGAGTTTGAGTACAAATTTAAACCTAAGTTTGGAGATCAAGTATGGAGATTAATACAGTTGCTAAGTATGTACACAATTCCCGTATTTGTGAAAAGGCTTCTTTTTAACCTTGCCTACTTTAAAAAGAAATAATACGACAAATTATTTCTTTTTCTTAAATTTGAACATCCCAAGTGAATATTCATTTTGCTTGTAATCACCTATCTTTACATTTTTATGCAATTTCCCTAAATCATCTACGACATTAAATTCCACTAATTCAAGACCTTCGCAATAATCTAAGATTGTGTAAGGATTAAAAACGTGATGAGCATTAAAGCAAACTCTTTCTCTACCGATCGGTGTTGATAAATAGAGATATCCTCCAGGTTTAACAACTCTGGACAACTCTCTGCATGCAATCTCTGGCCCATCAATATTTAATCGGTCACCATACCTACCAAGACCTATATGCTCAATAACATGAAGGCAAGATACAGATTCAAGAGAATTATCTTCAAAGGGAAGATTCTCAATCTCTCCTTCAAGTAGCTCTAAATTTTCGATATCAGCTTGGACAGGTCTGATATCCAAGAAGTGAGCATTCGTAATACCTGCTAAGTAACCGCTCATTTGATATGTAGAGCTAATATCGTAATGATCTTTCGGTTTTATCTTATTAACGTTATTAAATACCCAAAGCTGTTGGTATAGATATTGATAATCTACTCCAGTAATCTTTGTTTTTTCGTCTAGTATTGGATAAAGATCGAGATTGATTAACCAGGTTCTAGATTTAATCATATATTTGAATAGATCTCTTATATACCAGAAGATTCCATACAAGGAAGCCAAGAACTTGTTCATATCGACAAAGGGTAACAAAATCCTATACAAAAATAGTAATGGTTTTATACGTTCGACTGTTTGTTTGTTCATACTTATAATTAACAAGAAATTATTATATATTTATAAGGTAAAATCCTAAATTATAATACACCACAGATGAAACAAATAAAACCGTTCTTATTCCCATTATTCTTAATAATTGCTACTCTAGTACTTTCACTAAATGGTATTCATGGATCCTCAATTGGGCTCTTTGACGGAATCGGCGGGGAGAGAGTTGATAGCAATGCAGTAATCTTTGGTAAACCTAGACCGATCCGCAGCGATGAATATTTGGTATCAACACCGACCTTAATTTCTCAAGATATTAACGAACAAAAAACCATTAATCCAGATATTGGATATGGTACGAATTTCGGATTCCACTACAATCTCCCTACTGATAATATCTTTTCCCTCTTCAAACCTGCAACATGGATATTTTTCCTTACAACGCCCGAAAACATAGAATTCTCTTTTAGCTTCTTCTGGTGGATAAGGATTACACTAACACTAATATCCGCATACCTACTTCTCATGGTAATTACCGAGAAAAGGATTCTTGTCTCTATACTGGGATCTATTATGATCTTCTATTCACCATTCATGCAATGGTGGTTGGCAATAGATACACTAACACCAATATTTTTTGGGATATCTTTATTCATACTTCTAGTTAAGGAGAAGATTTTATTTAAGGAAATTTTACTAGGAATACTGCTTACCTATTGGATAATTTCATTTGCAATTATTGTATACCCACCTTTTCAGATACCTCTAGTTTGGATTTCTATCTTTATTGCTTTGGGTACAATAATTAGCCAACGGAAAACACTTGACCGAGAAAAACTCATCAGACTGGGAATTATCTTACTCGGATCAGTAATAACAGTTGCACTATTCTTGCTTCTTTTCTTCAGAATGTTCCAAGATGTAACAGATACTATGATGAATACAACATATCCAGGTTCAAGATTTATCTCCGCAGGCCTAGGCAATGTAAACCACCTACTAAACGGATTCTTTAACATTTTAATGCAGAAAGATTCTAATGGTGCACCATATGCAAATCAATCAGAGGCTTCTAACTTTTTAATTCTATTCCCCTTCTTATCTCCTTGGTTTATTTACAAAGGGATTGTTGATTATTTAAAGAATAAAAGAATTGATTGGTTTGGAGTCTCGGTTGTATGCGCTTTAGTACTTTTCTCAGCTTGGTATTTCTTGCCTCTACCAGACTTTTTTTCAAAATATACAGGGCTATATCTAACACTACCCCAGAGATTATTTATTGGCTTCGGAGTTGCCAACTATTTACTTATAATCCACATGATCTTAAATGAGAAATACCACTTAGATAGAAAAAATATATATGACATAATTATTACTATTCTTTTAAGCATATTTACAGGTATCGTATATTTCAATGTAGGTAGATATTTGTATAATCTAAGACCAGAATTCTTCTATTGGCCAACTTTCCTAGATCCTACATTTAAAATTCTCGGTGTTGCAATTCTTACCCCAGTAATACTATCCCTTATTATTTCTGGTAAAAGACTCGCCTTATACCTAATGGTTTCATATACCCTGATATCCACAATTATGATAAATCCACTTTACAAAGGTCTAGATGTTTTAAAAGATACTGATATGGCGAAATACATGCAACAAATTAACGGGGACAATCAAGATCTTTGGCTTGTATATGGGGATCATCACTATGCCCAGTATCTCATTGCAAATGGTGGACATGTATTAAATGGTATACACATGTATCCACAATTTGAGTTGTGGGAAATTCTTGATAAAGATAAAGAGTATTATGAAATATACAACAGATATGCACATATCTTTTTGTCAGATTATAATGAGAATGATGATCTTGTGGTTTTAAAGCAAATGGATGCGATAGAGATAAACATATCCCCTTGTGATTCGAAATTAGAGGAAATCGGCGTTAAGTATGTACTCTCAACAGTTGATTTACAAGATACAACTTGCCTAATACACTTGGAGACCTTTGGAAATGCAAACATCTATGAAAGGAAGGATATTACAATCCAACCCTAATCCTAAAATCCTCATGTGCATATGAGAAGTTCGGGTTAAAGAAAGGATCATCTCCACCCATATATTCAATATATTGAGGCCATCTATCTCTTAACTTCAGAGCATTCTCCTCATCCCTCTCTAACCTCTCCTTAGTATTAAACCTAGTAACAGATTCATAATGGATTAGCTCTGCATAAGGAGTATATACATTGTATAACCCCCTCTCAAATATTCTAATACCCAAATCTACATCCTGATAAGCAGGATCAAACTGAATATCAAAACCTCCCATCTCAATAAACAAGTCTCTCCTTACTAATACACAAGCCCCAGTAACAGCTAAATAGTTTCTAACATTAACAATAGCCCCATTGTAACCAAAATCCTTACCATCACATAACCTATGACTATGAGCAGCAGCTCCCCCCGCCCCCACTATTACACCAGCATGCTGAATTCTACCATCCTCATAGTAAAGTCTAGCACCTACACTACCTACCTCAGGTAATTGTCCAAACTCTAACATAGATTCTAACCAACCATCATTTAACACCTTAATATCATTATTAAGTATCAACATATACTCTCCATCTACCTGTTTACTAGCCCAGTTATACAACTTCCCAAAATGAAAAGGCTGATTAAAATCAATAACCCTAATATTCTCTTCCTTAGATATCTTCTTAAAGTACTCCTTTGTCTCTTCCTCCTCTGACCTATTGTTAACAATAACTATTTCATAGTTACCATATTTAGTATGTTCTCTAATGCTATCAATAGCTCTACTTAAGTACTCAACCTTGTCCTTAGTAGGAATAACAATACTAACTTTGGGGTTACCAATAATATCAAACTTAACTCTCCAACTACCTTCAAAAGGTCCCTCTATTACCTTGCCCTTTAATCCTCTTCTCTCTAAATATCTCTCCAATACCTTTCTCTGATTCTCATATGCCCAATCCTTAGCCCCGCTATTAGCCAATGCTGTTGATCCAGGATACACTCTCCAATGGTAAAGAATCTTAGGTATATGTACTACATTCCAATTACCCCTAGTTACATACCTTAGAACTAAATCCCAATCCTGTGCTCCTTCTGTACCTTTAACTAATCCACCTAACTCTTCAACTACATCTCTTCTGTAACAAGTAACATGAGTTGTATACATCTGTGCAGTTAAAGTATGTGGAGACCAATCAGGCCAGAAAGAAGGATCAAATCTCTTTCCCTTCTCATCTATTTTGTCAAAATCACTGTACAGGAACTCTACCTTAGGATTCTCATTAATACTCTTAGCTAGCTCTAGTAAACAATTTACAGATATCTCATCATCACAATCCATAAATACTACATATTCTCCAGTCGCTAGTGAAAGAGCATTGTTGCTGTTCTCAATAATGTTAATACCTTTTACATCTATAGTTGAGAACTTAACCTTACCCTCATACCTACTCACATACCCCTTTAGAAACTCTCTTGTCTCCTCTACATGTTCACTAGATCCATCTGAGATACATATCTCCCAATTCTCATATACTTGATTTACAATGGAGTTAAGAGCTTTAGAGAGCATCTCCTCACTCTTGTTCCATACAGGAAATATTATACTGAACTTAGGCTTACTCTTAAGCTTACTTAAATCCTCTAACATACTCTCTTCATTGAGATATTTACTCTCTACATTACTCATCCATTCTCCATATGTAATATCTAAAAGCTTTGATGCTTTACCTCCACTTACAACAAACCTATATATCTTCTTAAATACTTTTTTAAATGTAAAAAGTAAACCCTGTTTTCTTACTAAAGTTTTAAACTGAATGAAATATATTGGTAATCTACTAACTACCCTTTGGAAAATATCTAAAATCTTCATAGATTGTAGAGTTAAAATGTTTTACTATATGCTCCGACCATATCCTCAGGTTTCCCTATCTCATATGTCTTGTCTTCCTTTAACCAAAGTACTCTGTCTGAATATTTTTTTACAGATTCAAGTGCATGCGAAACAAACAATATTGTCTTTTTACCCCTAATATTCTCAAAATAGTTATAACACTTCTTTTGAAACTCACCATCACCTACTGCGAGTACTTCATCAAGTATTAGAATATCTGACTTCACTCTGATAGCTATAGAAAAGGCAAGCCTTACCTGCATACCCGAAGAAAAATTTTTTATATTCATATTGGCAAAATCTCTTAATTCTGCAAAGTCAAATATGTCATCAATATATCCATCTAATTCTTTTTTTGTTAAACCTAATATGGTGCCATTGAGGTATACATTTTCCTTTGCACTTAAATCAGGATTAAATCCTACACCTAATTCTAAGAATGGAACTAATTTACCATTAACATAAACTCTTCCCTCATCAGGAACATATATCTGAGAAACAATCTTTAGTAATGTAGATTTACCAGCACCATTAGGACCAATAACACTAAAAAATTCCCCCTTCTTTACATCAAAAGAGAGATTCTTCAATGCCTTAAATTCTCTATACTCAACCTTTCTAAAAGGATTAATAAATCTTTCTTGTAATGTATTAGCATGACCATTAACTGGTATCTTAAATTCTTTACTTACATTTTTTACACTTATCGCAATATTTTCCATATTAGAAGTACTCAGCTATCTTTAAAATATTCTTCTTAAAATACATTCTTCCAATTAATACTAGGATTATTGAACATATTAACGAAATAATTACAAATTTAAAATTTACAATTTCCTGATGTATAAGGGCTTCTCTAACTGATTGTATAAAAAGTGCAATGGGATTGTACTGTACAATGAATCTGTATTTTTCCGGAATCATTGCAACAGGAAAAAAGACAGCAGAAGCATAGAACATGAGTTGAAGTACTAACTCTGAGATATGTGCTAAATCTCTAATGTGTACCATCCATATACTTGTAAAAAACGCTATACCATACATACCGATAAACATAGTTAAGCAAACTAGTAGGATATATCCAGCAGCAAGCAGAGAAATATTTATACCAAGAAATATTGCCACCACAGAAATGATAAAGAAATTAATAACAAGATTAATTAATGCCATGGTAAGAGCACTGATAACAACAATTTCTCTTTTGAAGTTAATTTTCACTATTAAGCTAGAACGCTCCATAATAGAGCTTAGACCCCATGTAATACCTTCATTAAAGAAGGTATAAATGATTAAACCCGAAAGCAGATATACTGCATATTGATTTGGGGTGATATCGGCAATTGCACTCGAGAAATTAGAAAAAACAATGTACAAAATCAGAAAAAGGAAGAAAGGTTTTAGTAATACCCAAAGAAATCCAAGAAAAGATCCTTTGTATCTCATCTTAAAGATTGTCTTAACAAACTGTTTGTATAGGTCTATATCGTTCTTATTCATTGTTTTCTTTCTAAATATTTTCTTAGAGTAATCCTCTTAGAATATATTAATTTCCATACTAACCAATGGAAAATATACCAAATGGTTTCCGTTAATCCTACCAGAAAACCCAACCTGCTTCCAATACTCAAATACCTATTTTTCATGCTCATAAAATTTCTTTTAAAACTACCCATTTTACCTGTACTACCCATATGATCATGATATACAATACTCTTACCACAGTAATAAAGTTTAAAACCGAAATCTCTAAGTCTTAGTGAAATATCTACATCTTCATAGTACATAAACATATGAGAATTAAAACCACCTATCATGTCCCAAGCTTTTTTAGTAATAAGTAATGCTCCACCACATAGGGCATCTACCTCTTCAATTACATTGTATTTCTCATTATCATACTCTCCAGCATATCTGTCATATCCCATGTAATGTTTGTCCAGTTCAATACCTGCAGAATTAATTACATACTTACCTTCTTTCTTTTTAGAGTAGAGTATCTTAGGTCCTACTGCTCCTACATTCTCTTTTTCTTTTACAACAGATATTAATTCTTTTAACCAATCTTTCTCTACACTCATATCATTGTTAAGAAATACATATGCATCATATTCGGGATATTCATATACCCCTAAGTTATTACCTCTACCAAATCCTAAATTTTCTTTGCTTCTTAGAACCTTTATTTGGGGATAGTAATTTTTAAGAAAATCAACAGATCCATCAATAGATCCATTATCTACGACCAATACCTCAAAGTTCGGATACTCGGTATTTAATACTGAATCTAAATGCTTCTGTAAGAGAGTAAAACCATTGTAATTAACTATTACTATTAATACTTTCATATTAATCATCATACCTCTCTTTCTTTAATTCATACAGTATTCTCTCTTGATTAACTCTTACTCTGTTAAACATATTAGCTAATAGACCAACTATTACTAACAACAATCCAAAAACTAAAAATGCAAACCCGGTAAAACCAACAAACTTAAAAGGAGTAAAATCACCAGACATTAAATAATGAATACCTAAAAATATCTCCATAACTAAACCAATAGATATTAATATAGCACCAATGCCACCAAAAAATACCATAGGTTTGTAATCTCTAAGAGTACTTAAAATGATATTTAGTGTTCTAAAAGCATATTTAAAAATACTACCCGCTACTCTAGACTTTCTCTCTTTAAAATATATTACATCTACTGGAAACTCTACTACCCTTAAACCCTTAAAAACCATATCTAAAATACTCTCCTGTGTGTATGTAAAGGCACCAAAAAGATTTAACCTCAATAATGCTTCTCTACTGTAAGCCCTAAAACCACAAGACACATCTCTAAACCTTTGACCAGTAATAAAGGATATTAGTTTAGACATCTGAGCATTACCCCAATACTTACTCTTTGGCATATTCTCAGGAATACCCTTCTCAAACCTATTACCAGTGACCATATCTGCATTGTTGCTAAGTATAGGTTCAATTATTTGAGGTATCTGATTACTGTTAAACTGCCTGTCTGCATCTATACTTACCAATATATCCCCACCTTCCTCTAATACATACTGAACTGCACTCTGAAATGCTTTACCTACACCTTTGTTTACAGTATGACTTACTACCTCTGCACCACTCTCTTTTGCAATCTTTACAGTATCATCTGTACTACCATCATCTACAACCAAGACTCTAATCTCCTCTATCCCATCTATCTCTTTTGGTAATGATTTGATTACATCTGCAATACCTTCCTGTTCATTTAAAGCAGGCATATATATGATTAATTTCATCTCTAATACAGGTAAATTTACGCTCCAATTATACCCCAAAAAGTAATCCAAAATATATACACTCCTCTTTTCCATTGTGATATATTAGAAGTAGATATAACTTTAAGGACAAAGAGCAATGTTTAAATTAAAAGGTAAGTTACTTTTACTTCCTTTCTTAGCAATACTTCTTGCTGCTGTATTTCCTTTTGCTGCATATGCTGCGCAGTTTGAAAAAGGAGATTACATATTAGAAACAGAATCCATTGTTGAGGATGACTTGTATATAGCAGGAGACAATGTAATGATAAGAGGAGTAGTAGATGGAGATTTAGTAATCTTTGGCCAGAATGTAACAGTAGATGGAACTGTAACAGGAGATTTGTATGCCTTTGGTAACACTGTAAGTATTGCAGGTAGCATATACGGAAATGTACTTGCATTAGGTTCAAATGTGAGCCTTAAAGGAACACTAGGACAAAATGTATATGTAGGAAGTATGATGGTAGATATTGATGCCAATATTGGGAAGGATTTAAACATTGCTTCTGGTACAACAAAGATAGCAGGAAGTGTTGGAGATGATGTAAGAGTAGCAACAGGACAACTCTCTTCAGATGCCTCTGTAGCAGGAGATTTCCTAATCTCAAGCGAAAGCTTTAATATTGCAGAAGAAAAGATAAGTGGAGAATTAGTAATTTCAACAAAAGAAACTAAAATATCTCAAACTCCTAAATTTGAATTTAGGAAGGGTGACTTCTTAGGATTTAATCTAGGTCTTGCAATGGTAAGCTTTGTAGGAATGTATATTGTAGGTTTACTCTTAATCTATATAGCACCTGTAAAGACATTAGCTATAGAGAGAAAGATCACTACATCATGGGAAGAATTACTTAAGAGTTTTGCAATTGGTTTGGTAATTCTCTTTGCAATACCACTACCACTCTTCATCTTAGTTCTAACGCTAGTAGGAGCACCACTAGCATTCTTAATTACAGCAATCTTAGTATTCTTAGTAACATTTGGTACCCTTTGGACAGAGACAGCAGTAGGTCACAAAGTACTTACTTTAGCAAAGCAGAAAGATGATAGGAGATTCCTTTCGCTTCTTGTTGGTAGATTGATAACAGTCATTATAAAACTAATTCCATTAATTGGAGCTCTTTACTCATTAACTTTGAGTATGGTTACTGTAGGTGCGGTAGCTAGAATGAAATATGATGCATTTCAAGCTTGTAAGAATGTGAAAAAGAAGAAATAACCAAGAAAGATATAAAAAAGGAAAGGGAGCTTACGCTCCCTTTTTTATTCCTAACCCTTCTCCTTACTTGAGATATTCCTTAAGGATTTGCTCAAATGATGCAAAAGGATATGCCCCTGCAATTAATTTCCCCTTAACATTTCCATCCTTATCCAATACACCTACTACAAATCCAGGAGTACCCTGAACACCAGCCTTCATACCATCTGAAAGACCTTGATCTATCTTGTCCGCATATCTTTCTTCTGTCATACATGTATTAAACTTGTTCATATCTATTCCCAAATCTTGAGCAGCCTTAGTTAATGCTTCATTGTTTTCAACCATAAAGATCTTAGAGTGATATTCAACAAACTTACTTATACCACCGATCTCATTTACACAAAGTGCTGCATTTGCACTATCAATAGCTATCTGACCATGGAAATCAAGTGGAAAATCTCTGAATACATATATTGCCTTACCTGTATCCACATACTCTTTTATCAACTGACTCTTGGTCTCTTGATCATGTCTTTGACAGTAAGGACATTGATAGTCTGTGTATTCTACTATTGCTACTTTTGCTTTACTCCTATCACCAAGAAAAGGTGCATCACTAATTGTTGTCTCTGCTGCTGGGAACTCCTCCTGTGCAGCATTGTTTGGATTGCTAGTTCCTTCTACACTGGGATTTCCATTCTTGCTGTTTGTCAAGAATATTGCACCTGCAATTATTACTCCAGCAAGCACTATGGAAAGAGGTACTACAAAGGAGTCTAAATTAAGTACAATTTCATCACTCTCTTGAGCTTTTTGCTTCTTCTCTTTAGGCATAATTTGGTAAAGTATAATATATTAATTCGAGGGCAATTAAATATGATAATATTTCAATTAGCTAAGTATGTCAATTCTTGAAGTGTATGATATACTAAAGTAGGTGGGGCAATATATGGATAACAAGATAAAAGATGTTTTAATAAACATACTACTCTTCATAGTACTTGTACTTTTACTTCTCGTTCCAGCCTACCTTTGTTACAAGGTATTCCTCGTTGATACAAAAGCTAATAATGAAGCCTCACAAACAGAAAATATTGGGATACAGCAAGAAAACCTTGTTGAAGAGGATATCGCAAAAGGACCTTTGTATATAGAATTATTCCCTATCATAGATGATGAACAAGTATATGTAGTTGTACCTACAAATATAGACAGGAGTAATCCCCCTACATTGATAATATACAGCCATGGTTCCAATGCAAATGTGACTCAGAATATGGAGGACCAATTTATGAAAGATCTCCTTGAATATGGAATATTTTTTACCCAATACAACTATATATTTGCTGCATCAAACCAACACGGAGTTAATTGGGGTAATCAAGCTTCTGTAAGGGACACACTTAATCTAAAACAGTGGGTCATGCAAAACTATGATATCAAACCAGACATATATATGATTGGTTTTAGTATGGGAGGTTTACCTACAATGAATTTTGCTTCCGAAAATCCTGAAATGGTAAGAAAGATAGCATTACTTGCTCCTACTACTAGGGTTTCAGAATGGAATCAGGTTCGAGTAGATAAGATTAAAGGAATAGAGATTAAAATATGGCATGGTAATGCAGATGTGAATGTTCCATATTCCAACTCTGTAAACTTTGTCAATGCAATGAGCAGATTAGGTAAAGAGATAACGCTTGTAACCTTACAAGGTAAAACCCATTGGGATGTTGATACAGAATATATGGAAGATATATTAGATTTCTTCTCTAATTAAGCATACTCAACTCTTTAACTATTCCTTCCATTTCCTCCTTAGAGTATTCCTTCCTATGATCTACCTCAGATACTACAGTTGTTCCGTTGTATACAGGCTTAATATGGAAATGTATGTGAAATACCGATTGCCCTGCCTTCTCTCCATTGTTCTGCCTAATTACAATTCCTTCAGGTTTGTATACTTCTTTAATATTTCCTGAAATTCTTTTTAACACTTTCATCAGATTACATAGATCTTCTTCTGAAATGTCATAAATATCTTTAAAATGTTTTTTGGGAAGAACCAATGTATGTCCTTTACTCAATGGGCGTATATCTAAAAATGCTATTACATTTTCATCCTCATATGTCTTGTAACAGGGTATCTCCCCCCTCACTATTTTACAAAATATACAATCTTCCATTTTTTAAAGATGAAATATTACTACTCTACTCCAAAAGGTAAGAGTCTCTTTGTTGGTTTTCAGATAGTCTAAACTTACAAATCCAATATCTTCTAAACCCTCTTCTCTAATATGTACGTCTGTACCATCTAAGTCAAAAACATAGAAAAGACCAACATGAACATGGTTAACAGGATTTTCATCCTCAATATATACAAGACCTAAGAAGTCTTTCTTTACTATTTTAGAATTAATATCTGCTTCTTCATGTAGCTCCCTATCCAGTGCTATTTCAAAAATATCTTTGTCTTTGACTAAATCAAACTCCTCAATATGCCCTCCCAATGGTAGTGGACAGAGAGAGTTCAATCTCTCTTCAGTTCTGCTTACCTGTTTATGTAAAAAGTACTTGTCTTTGTATCTTAGAATTACCTGGGCAATAATTTGCTTGTATGAAGGATCTTCCTCTAATTCAGCTCTTACTCTGAATTCACTCTCTTCTCTGAGAATTTTTAGATATTTATCCAAATTCTCTGTCTGAAGACCATTCCACTTCCCAAGTGAAAAAAGCTTATCACTCTTTATACAAAGAATCTTCTCTTGATGCTTGGACATATTCTTAATCCTCAATAACAATGGCTGTAACAGGACACATACCATGGGCTTCAAGAACCTTTTCTTTTAATTCCTCAGGTATCTCTTTTCCTTTCCATTCTTCTTTAACATCAACCGTTCCATCCTCTTTCATTTCAAATACTTCAGGACAGATAGCTACACATGAACCACATGCAATGCATTTAGTATGATCTATTGAAACTTTCATATTCTAGTTTCTCAATTTATATACCCAATTTTTTCAAAAATCAGAGAAGATATCAACTGTCGGGAAATGGAATCCGTTCTTGCTACGGATTCCATATCAGTGGAAATTACTTTCACACCGCCCGAGCAGTTGTTTGACTAAAGAAAACGTCTTTTCTTTAGTACTTTGTACTAGCGATCAACTAGTACAAAGGTTAGGTCGGTTTAACAAAAAACCGACCTAGTTGGCCGGTTTTAATTCGTCGTATGACGCAAGGCGTTGTTACTACCTATTTATATCAAATATTACGTATTTTCTCAACTCAAAAACCTTACGAACCCTCTCTCTCCAACAATTTCAAAATTGAAATCTTCAGCTAAGTCAGAAAGTAAAACACCATTACTTGCTAACATCTCACTAGGTCTTACCCCTCCATCTAAAGCCTCCTGTACTTCATCTGTTGGTATACCCAATGTAATACTTAACATATTAACCATCTTAGACCTGTTAGAATCAAATCTACTGTACTGCCTATCTACATCAAAATTGTAATCATATGCATACTCTTCTTCCGATAGAGGAACCTTAGTAATATATTCTGATGCTACAACGAACTTAGGAACTCCTATGTCTTGTTGTAAAGGATTGAAAGCAGTAAAAAGGGAAAATCCAAATACTGAAATGAAGATTGAGAGCATAACTACTCTTTCTTTGTTTGTCATATTAAAGATACATGACAATTTATTTATAACTATATGATATATATATTAAATATGTATTACCAGCATTTTTAAGTTATAGATAAGCTATATTGATTAATTGAAATCTATTACAAACCTTTAATAAGGGGAAATCATGAATTAGCACTTAAGGCTATAAGCTGATGAATTCCTCTTTGTGATTACAAATAATTAAACACATAAACAATAAAAAGAAATAAGGACTCATAGCGTAATTCATAGCAATAAAATACAAACATTACAAAATACAATTATTGCTATATAATTACTTAATAACATCGAAATATTAAAACCTATGGATCCAATTTTTGACAATGATAATACTCTAACAGCTGACCAAGAAGCAATTGTTCTACTATCAAGGGGGGATATGACCGAAGATATTAGACAAAAAATAAAGACGAAATCCATTTCAACCTTCTCTACAGATGACCTTATGGAGTTAGGCACACTCGGTTTATTAATTGAAGAAAATTCTCTTTTATCAACCTCCACTAAAAAGTATAGTTCATACCTTGTCCCAGATGAGTCAACAGATAAAAATTCAGGACTATATAGAATAGTTGTAGAGGATGGAAAAACTGGAATAGAAGTAATGTGCCCATTAAACCAAACTGTAAGAATTTTTAAATATGAAGACGAGATTTCTTTACAGCAAGTAAAAGAGTTGTCTTCTGACTCATCATATATTGGAAAGTTGAAATTAGCTATGGCTTTAGAAAGTGTGTGGATTAAAATTGGTTCAGAAGGAAACACAGAAGAAATGAAAGCACTCTCAGAAACTATGGAAGACCTTTTTGGTACTCCAGTTGTTTCAGGTTCAGATTTCAATAGTCTTATGGACTCACTTGAAAGCTTTACAGCGGGAGATGATACACTCCCTGCAATTGAATATTTTATAGCTTTGAAACATTGCGAGAGAGTTAGAGAGCTTCTTGATAGTAGTTCAATTGACTTGAATGATGCTGAAGCAATTTTAGAATATTTAATTGAGAAATTTGTATTACCTACTGAGGTAGCAGCTGGTGTATTAAGAGGTTTATATAGAGATGAAAAATACACTAGTATCGTAGAAGAAGCT
>CAYMBI010000002.1:0-19906 GCA_964388655.1 uncultured Candidatus Saccharibacteria bacterium
AAATAAGGCACTTGGTAAATCTAGGTTCTTTAAACCAGATGTCGTGATAAGTGTCCCTGCAGGTATTACAACAGTTGAGCAGAGGGCTGTAATTAAGGCTGCGACTAATGCAGGTGCAAGGCAAGTTACTATGTTGCCAGAGCCTCTTTTAGCTGCACTTGGTGCTGGTTTGCCAATAGAAACCTCTTCAGGGAATATGATTGTAAATTTAGGCGGTGGAACAGCGGAGATAGCAGTTCTTTCTCTGGATGGTATTGTGGAGTATGACTCATTAAGGATTGCTGGAGACGCTATTAATGAGGCTATAATAAACTATATGCGTAAAAAGAAGGGGGTATTGATTGGAGAACAAACTGCGGAGAATATCAAGATAAGGATTGGAAGTGCAATTGAAATAAAGAATCCTAAGAGCATGGAGGTTAGGGGAAGGGATGTCGGAGCTGGTCTTCCTAAGGCAATTAATATTGATTCCAATGATGTTGCATTTGCAGTAAAAAGGCCATTGTTAAGCATTATTAATAGTATTAAGGGTGTATTAGAGAAAACACCACCTGAACTTTCTGCAGATATTATGGATAGAGGTATGGTTATGAGTGGAGGTACTTCTAAATTAAGAAATTTGGATAAGCTATTTACTAAGGCGATAGGTGTTCCTGCTCATGTTGCAGATGAGCCTATGTATTGTGTTGTTAAGGGTACTGGTATAGCATTAGAATTAATGGCAACAGGGGAAAGAGTCTTTTCCTTTAACAAGGGATATAACTAATATTTTTTATTCTTGTAATGGTAAGTATTTTCTCTAAAAAAGATAAATCAGCAATGAAGCTCGAGGAGGTTACAAATCTTCTATCACAATTAAGAATTCCTATTGGTTTAGTTTTTACTCCTACGAATTTAGATGTAGAGAAAAAGAAGTTTTTCGAATCGGACAACTATGAGCCACAATTTACATATAGATTAATTAAAAACAGAAATGAGGAAATTTTTAAAAAGCTTTCTTCATTGAAAGAAGTTATTGATGTAGATCCAAGAATTTCTGAGTTCTATCTTCAACTTATCGAATCTAAAAAAGACTCGAGCGACCTTATGCATGCAGTGGGTAATAATGATTTGGTAACTGATATTTCATATAAGAAGTATTCAAAACCATCCCCAAAGCTTTTCAGAAATGCTGCTAGAGTATTAAGGGGTAAGGTAGATACATATAAGTTAGTAAATATGAAGAGGGTAAAACCTGAAGATATGCTAAGGTTTGATGAAATTAAAGAAGTTTTTGATATTGTGTTTAAGGAGTTAGATTTAGACGGTTGGAGTGTTGCTAAGTCTATGAATATTGCAAAGAATGGGGCAAAGGTAGGTATAAAAACAAAACAAGTACTCTTAGATCCAAACATTGAGAGATCAAAGTTCAAATTAAGAAAAACAATTGTACATGAAGTTGGTACTCATGTTCTTAGGTCTACAAATGGTGCAAAGAGTGGCTTTGATGCATTGGCAAAAGCTAATTTACCCAGCTATCTAGATGTAGAAGAAGGTTTAGCTACATGGAATGAATCTAATATGGATTTGTTAACTCTTAGATGGTTAAAGGAGAAAGCTGCTCTTGTATGGGCCATATATATTGGAGAAAAATTGACGTTTAGAGAACTGTATAACTGTGTGTTAGGTGTATTACCAAGGAAATCGGCTTTTAATGTAGTATATAGAGTAAAGAGAGGACTAGGGGATACTAGTTATCCTGGTATATATGCGAAGGATATCGTTTATTTCAGGGGATTTAGAAAAGTTTTAAGAAAGCTAAGGAAAGACCCTTCCTTGTATGAGAAACTCTATGCAGGAAAAATTGATTTCAATCAATGTGAATGGGTAGATGAGGGGCTAATTCCGAATGCTCATGTGGTTCCTACCAAAGAACTTTGGAAATCAATATTTAAGAAGGCAGGTATTTAATTATTCTCGGAATGCTGTTATTATTGCTTCTGCGATATTTATAGGTTCTCCCTTTATCTTTGTTTCGTATGCTTTGAAGCCTGGGTGATAACTGATTTCCTGTAGTAATGGCTTGTCTCCCATATACATAATATCTACTGCTACAAAATCAGCCGAGAGTTTTTGTGCAACATTTTCTGCAAATTCCTTTACCTCTTCCTCAGGTTCGTTGTACATAGTATAATTTCCGTCCTTCACGGTCATGAAACCGTCCACTGCCTCTCTCTTCCATCCAGCAATGACTTTGCCTAATTTTACGAAGATTCGCATATCCTTACCAGTATCAGAGAATTCCTGTATGAAAAACCTAGAGTGATCTAAATCCTTCAAATACTCCTGTCTGTAATCATCTTCATTACTTATCTTAAAGACGTTCTTTTTAATTTTTTCTTTACCATCAATAATCTCAACCCTATTTGCTCCTGCATATTCTTTCATTATTAAAGGAAAGGTTTCGAGTACATCTCTATGTGCTAAATAGTTGCCGTCTGTTCTAAAATATGTATTAAAGTGTGGGATATCATTTAAAGAACAAAATAGTGCTAACGCAATCTTGTTATAGTAGGGGAACCTTTTTATAGCTTCACTATTTTGTATTAATATTTTTTCCTTGGGATTCTTTTTATTATGTTCATCTATATAGTCCACTATATATCTCTTGAATTGATACTCCATTTCGTTATGTAAAGCATGGCCTCTAAACAGTATATGACTGTATTTTCGAATATCCTCTCCTTTGGCTTTTATCAATGTTTCACCATTGATGAACTGAAATTCCAGTTCATTGTTGTATGCAAGAGAGTGGGGTATACCTTTTTTATCCAACTCTTCCATAAGTCTAAGATTGGCAGTGGAGATTTTATCATCATTACCTGTTTCTACTCTTTGCCTTTTATCTATTATTAAGTACTTCATATTTATATTATTTTAATGTTATCAATTAACTTCATACTTTTGTATTTTTTCATCAACTTAATGTACTCTTTCTCCTTTGTCATATCTTTCGTTATATACAATGTATTTATATGGTCAAAACCCAACCCATCTTCTTTAACGCTATTCCAATCTCTATGATGCAATATTATTGTATCTAAAGAAGCATTACACTTAATTGCTTCAAATGCGTGCCATCTTTCAAGACCATAATTTATTTGAATACCATTTATATAGTATCTATCATCAATTATCTCGCCGATGTTTTGATCTTTATCTTTTCTCCACCATTTTCTCAACGTTGTTGGTATATCTTTCATACTTTGTCCTACTACTATATATTTATTGCATTTATTTTCTGAAAGAAGTCCATCAACAAATCTTTCTGCCACATATTCTCTTTCTGTGCCCAATACAGGGAAAAGATTTAGGTATGCTTCAGGCATTGTATTAATTTCTAATATGGCACCATTTTCTTTGGTAAGAGGTTTGGACAAATCCTTACACATTACATCTACTCCTAGTGTAAATGCATGTATTGATTGAGCTATACTTTCGACCAAAATCTTTATTTCTTTACTTACATTATCTGTACAATCTTCAGTAATACCACCCTGGCTCATACTTGCGATATTTCTGACAAATACTTTCATATCCTTCTCTGGGATAGATTCTAAGGTTAAATTGTTTTTCTCTAAAAGATCTAAAAGTGGCTCATCAATTATAATTGGCTTAAGTATGTGGGCTGGGTTTGTAATATCTCTTCTCGGATCTAAATTTGTTTCTTCGATTAATTCTTTAATATTTTTCTTTCCATCTCCAACAATGAATGCAGGGATTCTTTTTGTTGCGACTTCCAGCTTACCATTTATAACTAAAAGCCTGTAATCTTCTCCTGCAACTTGTTCCTGAATCATAATTTTTGTTTGCCAAGGAGATCGAACCTTGTTATCTGTTTCCTTTTTTGCTCTATTAAAAGCCTTCTTTGCATTCTCAATACTCTCTATTCCTACTGTAACCCCTTTTCCACCAGTTAAACCTGTAGGTTTAATAACTACGGGCTTCTGATATTCCTTCCAAATCTTCTCTATATCTCTCTCTTCTTCCAATATCTGCCACTTTGGTATTGGTAATCCTAATCTTTCTATTATGGCATTTGTAGACCACTTATCTCTCTGTATCTTTTGTGCGATTGCAGCATCTTTACTTGAAGCAATTGAGCCTGTGATTTGTGACCCTTTTCCACAGCCTATTACATAGTATCTGTTAAATGTATTGCTGTATCCAAGTTCATATCCTTCAACAATTTTTCTATTTAAAACTGCTAAATTTGTTTCAATATTCTTGTTATGAGCAGCATGTAGTAGGGGAATTGTAGACATGGATTTAACTCTTTTTGCAATTACTGTATCAACAACCCTTTCGTATGCTTTCTCATATGTAATTTCTCCACTGGAGAGCTTCTGAATATATTCTTCAGATTCTCTCCATATTGCAGGAAGTTTGGAACGAATACTTAATTCATCGCTTGACAGTACATATTCCTTAAAGAAAATCGGGTGGAAAGATCTTATAGTATCGAGTAGTTTTGTGATTTGTCCAATGTCCTTACCCTTTAACTCTATCTTTACGGTTGTAAATTGTGATTCTAGATTTAAACCTTGTATAGTTTTTGACATATCTTGGGAATTAAATATTATTTACTATATATTCCATGATTGGTACAGCCACTTTTACAGGTTCACCTTCATCTACCTTGTAGTGTAAACGAAGTCCTGGATTGTAGTTTATTTCATTTACACCACATTTTGCAGGTTTTGTAATGTCAGGAGTAATTATATCTACCCCACCGAACTGTGTACCAATAGCTTTAACGGCATTAATTGCTAAATCTTTGTAGTATTGGTGTGTCTCACTGGCACACTCTTGTGTAGTTCCACCAGTAGTTAAATTACAGTTATACCTTAGTATTACTTCCTCCCCATTCTTTGGTACATATCTAAGATTTATTTTTAAATTCTCTAATCTAAGTTTTACCTCATTATCTATTAGAATAGGTTTAAGCATATTTTGTTTCCTTCTAATATTCTTTTCCTCAATTAATTTTTTAATATTATCCTTTCCATTACCTGTGACAAATGCAGCCTTTCTTCTTACAATCCCTATAACTGAATCACCAACAACAAGAAGTCTGTAATTTTCTCCTTCTATGAATTCTTCTCCAATGACTTTTGCTGTATCTCCAGATTTTGATTTTAAGAGAGCGTGTTTAAAGGCTTTTCCTACCTGTCTCTTATCTTTTGGAAGTAGAGTAACACCTATTCCTCCAAGCTGTTGAGATGGTTTTATTACAATATTTTTGTATTCTTCAAAAAATTTTACAGCCTCTTTTTTATCTTTTAAGGGAACCTGCTTGGGTACTGCAATTCCTGCTTTTGCTAATATTTCATTAGTGAGATTTTTTCTTTTAGCGATTGTAGTGCTTGTTGTATTAGTAAGAGGTGTTGCAGTATTAATGATAAACCAGTGCTTATTATTGTGTTCAAATCTAGCCATTAGAGACTTCTTAATTATCTCGTATTTAATTCCCAAAATATCTGCAGCTTCGATATAGTAGGCGAGATGGACGTTTCCTGCTTCTTGTAAATATTGTTCGTAAGTTTTTTGCATATATTTTGAATATATATATTAGAAGGTATTACTGGTATCAATCAAATATCCAGAAAGATCTGACCTACCAAGTACCACTTGATATGTACTATCTTCTGCATCCGTTGATACAAATTCTGTTACTTTAACCGTATCTGAAATTTTTATTGGTATATCAAAAACCGGTCTTATTTTTATCTCTCCATCTTCTAAGATTTTGGCTAATCTCTTAATATCGGGATGCTCACATATCTTTCCCTCATACTTATCGATATATTCTTGTGCTTCTTTAAAACTATTAAATCTCTTTGGTATATCAAAACTTTCGAAATCTTTTGTGGCTTTTAGATATCCTATTCTATTTGCGAGAGTAGAAGAAATTCTTGAGGTAAGAATTCCAGTATCCATGAAGGCTTTTACTATTTCTTTCTTAATATTCTTTGTTCTTTTAATTTTTGATATATCAGTACCTTTGTTGAATACAGATATTCTTTCTGTAATATTTAAAACCTTTCTTCCACTAATAGCTTCTATACTTTCTTCAATTTCACCTCCGAAAAGATTTTTAGAGACCCTTATTCCATGTTTTATACTCTTTATTTTTAAGTCTTTTACTTTCTCTAGTCTCCATCTGAGTCCAGCCTGATTTGCTACTTGTATTCCAAGCCCTGGTCTTGCATTTATTTCGAATACTACTGGTCCTTTTTCTGCATCGATTGCAATATCTACACCAATATACCCTAATTTACTAGCCTTTTGACATTTAAGAGCAATCTCCAACATCTCGTTCCAGTAGGGTATCTGTATACCACTTAGAGGTTTGTTCTCCTGTAGATCTAATGTGGAGTCTATTAATTTGTAAGAATCAGATCTAAATGCGGACGCTTGCATATGCATAGAGTAGGTAGTAATCCCTGATTCCATATCTATCCCTGTGCATATTGCTCCCGAATGTAGGTTTGCAGTACCATTTGACCTCTTTGTAGGTAATCTTAGCATTGCCATTACAGGAACCTGATTAAAACATATTATTCTAATATCAGGTACTCCTTTGTAAGAATACTGTTTTAGGAGAGGGTCAGTTTTTATTCTTTCTTCTATTATGGCAATATCATTTTTTGAACCCATCGAAAATCTTCCTTCTAAAATGTTTTCTATATGCAAGATGATATCTCTTTTGGACATAATAGAGCCATTTGGTCTTATCCAAGCTTCCTGCCCTTTCTTTTTTCCATAGAAGACTATAATTCCATTCCCACCTGTCCCTTTATTAGGTTTTATTACAAAGCTCTTTGGTAGGCTATCCCAATCTAGAAACTGCAATTGTTTTTTTGTTCTAATTAATTTATATACATCAGGTGTTTGAATGAATTCTTTTTTTAGAATTCTTTTTGTAAGAATTTTATTATCTGCAATAGCTTTCGCAGAGGGAGGATTGTATGGTCTTATATACTCTTGGTTTCTTCTGTTTAATCCTAGTATTTGATTGTATTTTTTGTTAATTAGATGAATCATCTCTGTTTGATATTTTGAATCTAAAGTAATCTTTGATTCTTAAACCTGTAAACTGACCAAGAAGTAAGTTTATTATCGTTAAAAGGGGAAGAACCCAAAGATTGTTTATCATATACTCAGAAATGATTTCCCTTGTTATTACGAACCATCCAATTGCAGCTACTAGTATTGTTCCTGTTAAGGTTAATATCGAGCCAGCGAAAGATTTCTTAATATATTGTTTGATGAAAAAGTCTGAGAGCGCAGCAATAGAGATAAAAGCCAGTGGGGGGATATTTGCCATATTTTCTAATCCTAATCCAAAAATGTCTATCAATACAAAAAAGAGAACTAAGATCATTGCGAGGATTGTATAGTTTGTAGCAATTCGTGTGATGTAGTGCATTCTAATTCTCTTGAGTATGCTGTAAGAGAGTAGGGATGTTAGTATAACAACAATTGTTATGGATAGTCCATATTTTAATCCTGTATATGAATATGCAATTGCCAAAAGTATTGGTGCATAAATACCGTATGTTTTGGAACCAATGACATATCTTGCAATACTTACGATAGTAGCCAGAACGGTTACGGCTATGAGTAACTCAAGTGCCATTTTTGATACACCGTGTTCTAATATCCACTCTGTTAATCTTGCAGTTTCAAACATATCTGATACATTGAAAAATTAGAATATTCTCGCATCATTATACTTTGTATTAGTATATATTGTCGAATATATATAAAGAAAAAGAGGTCTTAAAGACCTCTTATCTTTCTTAATTTGATAAGCAATTATGCTAACTCTACAGTTGCCCCTGCTTCTTCAAATTTAGCTTTGATCGCCTCTGCATCTTCTTTCTTTACAGACTCTTTTACTGTCTGTGGTGCAGCTTCTACAAGATCTTTAGCTTCCTTTAATCCAAGCTCTGTAATCTCTCTCACTACTTTGATTACACCAATCTTGTTTGCACCTGCATCTTTAAGAACGATATTGAATGAAGATTTCTCTTCCTCAACTGGAGCCGCTTCTGCTGGAGCTGCTGCTACTGCTACTGGAGCAGCTGCACTTACTCCAAATTTGTCTTCCATAACCTTAACAAGATCTGCAAGTTCTAAAACGGTCATTTTTTCAACCATTTCGATTACTTTCTGTGCATTCTCTGTTAATGTAGGAAGTGTTTTTGCTTCGTCTGACATTTGGATAAATAAATTAAATTAAAATATATTACGATTTACTATCAGCAATACCTTTTAGTACTACTGTTAAACCTCTTACATTACCTGTAACTGCATTCATAAAGCCAGTTAAAGGTGCACTCATAGTTCCAACTAATCTTGATAACAGAACCTCTCTAGATGGGATTTCTGCTAATTGCATAACTCTCTCTGCACTTAAGAACTCTCCCTCATATACACCACTTTTTGGTTCTAGGAGCTCTGTTTCTTTTTGCATTTTCTTTACTAGCTTTGCTGGAGCTGTAGGATCCTCTTCAAAGGTAATTATTGCTGTTGGGCCATCAAATTCTTGTACTTGCAACGGTTGATCTGTTTCTTGCAAAGCTACTTTAAAAATGCTGTTTTTCACAACTGTAAAGTTTGCATCTACATCCTTTAGTTGTATTTTAAGACCTGTTACTGTTGCAGTATCAATCTTATCGGAATTTACTAAAAGGTATCCAGATTTAGATTTTATTAAATCTTTATACTTTTTAAGTAACTCTTCCTTTTGGGTACGACTTTTAGACATCGTATGTATTACTTAATTAATATGTTGAATTACCAATTTCCTCGCATGGATTTATTTTTGTACCATGTTTCTTAGGATAATTACTGGGGTGATTATATATGATATACCTAGGATTGGTCAAGAGAGAACGGAAATATGATGCGATGTAGAAAGCAATCTACCGTTCTCTCTTATCAAACCAACCAAATTACCAATTTTCAATCTATTTATATCGGTCTTAAACCCTCCGTTTCCAATATCCTTTCATAAAACTCTGCCAATTCATCAATTGACATCCCCTCTGTGTAGACCCTAATCAGATCTGCGGCAGTCAATCCGTCGGTTTTGCAACCCTCGCACTCTGCGCCTTCGCGAGTGCAATAAACACAATTAACACCGTTCTTAGCTGTTGGGGTCATTATTCCTCCTTGATCTTTTAGGATTTTTCTAGAGCTGGTTGGTTTGTTGGAATGAATTATACCTCCAAAAAACCCGTTGGTAAAGGATATTTAGAATATCAAAATAAAAGACCTCTTAAAAGAGGTCTTTAATACCTATTTTTTGAATATTTTTACTCTGGCTTAGAATATTCAATTTTAAAACTAGGACCCATTGTAGGTGCTAAATGCATCTTATCTATTGTTTGTGAATATGTCTTTCCTAGTACTTCTTCTAAAGCGGCTACACATGCATGTACATTTTCAACTAATTTTTCATCATCCAAATCGAGTTTTCCTGCTGTCATATGGATAACTCCTGATGTATCACATGCGAATGTCTGCTTCCCCTTCTTGTATTCTGAGACTGCCTTTGCAATATCATCTGTTACTGTACCATTTTTGGGATTAGGCATTAGTCCCTTAGGACCTAATTCTTTACCTAAAATTGCAATCTTTGGCATTACTGATGGAGTCGCAATTGCGACATCGAATTCTATCTTACCTGCTTTAACATCTTTGATTAGATTATCTAATCCTACAAAATCTGCACCAGCATCTTTTGCAACTTTATCTATATCAGGTGTCGCAAATACTGCAACTTTTACATTCTTACTACCACTGGAGTGGGGTAGAGCAACTGCTCCTTTAATAGATTTAGGATCTTTATCCTTTGGAATCCTAATATCAAAGTGAACCTCTAATGTACCAAAAAAGCTACTGTAAGAAGCTTTTTTAGCTTCCTTAACGGCAGCATCTACAGTATATGCTGTCGCTCTGTTTAGATTCTTTACAACTTTTTTATATTTTTTACCTCTTTTCATTGTATGTGTATTAATACGTTATATTTCTGTTTCAACACCCATTTGTCTGGCAGTTCCTGCAACAATCTTTGCTGCTTGCTCTGGATCTGAAGTGTTTAAGTCAGGCATCTTTATTTCTACAATCTTTTGAATTTGCTCCTTAGAAAGTTTTCCAACCTTATCTAAGTTTGGTCTTGCAGAACCTTTCTTAATCTTTATTTCTCTTCTAATCAGTTCCGAGGTAGGAGGAGTCTTAGTTATGAAATCAAAAGTTCTATCTTCATAGATTGTGATTATTACAGGTGTAAGAATACCATTTCCCTCTCTTGTTTTTTCGTTAAACTGAGTACAAAATTCCTGAGTTGAGATTCCATATGGTGCTAAGGTAGGACCTATTGGAGGTGCAGGTGTCGCTTGTCCTGCTGGAATTGTAATTTTTATTATTTTTTTTATTTCCTTTGCCATATTAGTACTAATCAAATATATATTTTAAAGCTTGTTGACTTGTGAGAAATCAAGTTCAACGGGTGCTTCTCTACCAAGGAAAGATATGAGGACTTTTATCTTACCTTTAGCATTATCAATTGCTTGAACACTACCAATGAAACCTGCAAATGCTCCATCTGTGATCTTGACTGCTTCACCAACACTAAACGAGCTTTGGTATGAAGGTTGTTCTACTTCCATGAATTTCATAATTGCTTTTACTTCTGCTTCTGGTAGCGGTTTTGGATATTTATCTGTCTTAACAAAACCTCTGACTCCTTCAGTATTTTTTACTATGTCCCAAGTATTTTCATTTAATTCCATTTTTATTAGCACATATCCGGGAAATAGCTTGTCTTCCTTAACATCTTGCTTACCCTTTTTGACAAAAATCTTCTTTTGAACGGGTACCAAAATTTCTTCTATCTTATCCTGTAATCCTGTTGCTTCAATTCTTTGTTGTAATTCTTTTTTTATACTATTTTCATACCCAGTTCTAATATTCAAAACATACCACTTAGCCTTAGGATTTGATTTTTTTACTTCGTCTGCCATTCCTAGTTTTATAGATTTAATATTAAATTACTTATTGTTGCATCTTGTTCACCAAGCCAGAGATCTCTTAACCAGAAAAGAACAAGATCAATACCGAGTATTAGCAAAGCGATTATACCACAAAGAATCAGTGTATATATCGTTAATTTCGCTAATTGGTCCATACTGGGCCACTCCGTTTGTTTTAATTCTGTTATTATATTTCTTATTGTATTCATATTTTTTAAGCAGGCCCACTCCGACTCGAACGGAGAACTATGGTTTTGGAGACCACTGTTTTACCATTGAAACTATGGGCCCTTATCTGTAAAACAGCTAAATTATTTAACTTTAGTCTCCTTGTGTAAAGTATGCTTTTGACATACAGGGCAATATTTTTTCTTTTCTATCTTTTCCTTTATATTCTTTGTTTTGTAAGATGTATAGTTTCTACTATCGCATTCTGTACACTTCAAAGCTATTATATCTCTCTTAACCTTTGCCATCTTTTTGCGAGTCAAAATTAATAATTAGGATTTTATGGGAAATACAGAGTATTATATGTAAATATAAGTGCTAGGTCAAATGTTTTTCCTCTTTTTTTATGATACTATTTAGTATGTAACTTTGGTAAGTAGTTAAATGCCATACGATTAACGAAAACCTAAAGTAAAAATACTTTTAAAAAGACCTTTTTAAAAGGTTTGGTGTTCTTTCTTTTGCTTTCTAACTTCTGAAAAATGGAGCTGGATCTGAGAATCGAACTCAGGACCTCATTCTTACCATGAATGTGCTCTAACCAACTGAGCTAATCCAGCGGATGAAAAAGATTATACTACAAATTTTAAACTTTTCTAAAGACCTAATCTCCGTCTTTAATGTCCGAGGTCTTCTTAAGAAAATATATCCAGAGTGGTACTGACAATATTGCTACGCCTAAGGCCATCGCGGGGGCCTCTGGGGTAGAGTGAACATACTTCTCAGGCTCAGCTAAAAGGAAATTTGTAAGCTGATATATAGAGGTTGGAATTGAGACTAATCCGATGATGCTATACAGTATCAATGAAGCAAAAGTATATAGCTTGTAAAGCCATTGTAGCTTCTCTTTTCCTTTGATTCTTGAGATGGCGAATTGATGTATAGCAAAGAGGATAACCATTGATATGAATATCGTTATTCCATTTATCAAATCAGTCTTTTGTAACTGTGTATTAAAACAGTATTCATTTTTACCAAGGACAATGGGATTTCCTTCGTAACAAGGGGTAAAGTTCTCTCTTGTAAGGTTAGGATCGTAAATTTTAGCTTCTGCAAAATCATTTGCCTTGTAAAGCGTATATGAGAATGGAATACCAAATTGATAGGAAAGTGCTGCTTTAATTGCTGTTGCACCACCAATTACCGCAATTATTAAAGTTAGGAAGGATATTAAGAAGAGGTAGATTTGGAAGAGTGTTTTTGCAGAGATTTTAAATTTTGCATCCTTGTTTTTTGCGGATTGAACAATCATATATACAACTGTTCCTACTATTGCAATAGGGACAATTACGAATACAATACCAATAATAAAACCCATCATATCGCTCATATATAATAGATAGCTCAAATTATATACTTAAAGTATATATCAAGCATAGAAGAAAACAATAGGGAACTGCAGAGGACTGGATTTGAACCAGTGAATCCCGAAGGAGTCGGATTTACAGTCCGATGCGTTTGACCACTCCGCCACCTCTGCACAATGGAGCCGAAGGAGAGATTCGAACTCTCGACCTATTGTTTACAAAACAATTGCTCTGACCAACTGAGCTACTTCGGCAATTTACAAGGCAAGTTTAATATATACAGTGGATATAGTCAATAAAAGCGCCCGGTCGGAGAGGAATCATAGAGCCCTTACCAAATAGGTGGGTTCCCTCAGCTTAAACCCAAGGGTTTAAGAGATTTTGAAAACCCGAGCTCTTGCTTGTAGAGCTATGAACCTCTTTTTCCCAACCGGGACAGTATATTTTATAATATTTTGCTAGCTATATCAAAGGATATTAAAATCCAAGCAAGGTGAGGATTGTTGAGAGAGTTTTCCCAATAAATGGGAATACAATCTTCGAAAGAGGGGAGAAGGGTAGTATTAAGAGAAGTATAAGGAAGATGGCATATCTTTCTAAATATTCCCAATAATATCGTAATTGTGGTGGTAGTATAGCCCTTACTATCTTATGGCCATCGAGTGGGGGAATTGGAATAAGGTTGAATACTGCTAAAGCAATATTTATAGTAGCAAAAGAATATAGTAAGAACACTATAAGAAAATTGGTATCTTCTGGAAGAATTCTAAATACCAATCCAGTAATGAATGCTAGTAATAGGTTCGAAAGTGGGCCTGCGAAAGCAACGATAGCAGTATATAATTCTCTCTTTTCAAAGTTGTATTCATTGATAGGAACGGGTTTACTCCATCCAAACCTGAATAAAATCATACATATTGCTCCAATTGGATCGATATGTTTTAATGGATTAAGAGTAAGTCTGCCTTCGGCCTTGGCTGTTGCGTCTCCAAGTCTGAATGCAGTATATGCATGAGCATATTCATGTACTGTAGCGGCAACCAAAATAGAAGGTATCGCTACCAATATCCAATATATATATTCTTGTATAAGTGAAGTTTCTGTCATAATAAACTTGATAAATAGAAATCTTTTTGATAATATCATCTAGCTTATAAATGTTCAATTAAGAAAGAAATGGCAAAAGTTTGTGAATTGTGTGGAAAATCTACGGCTGCTGGGAGAAGAATCCAACATCATCATTCGATTGGTTGGAAATACAAAGCTCCAAGAAGTACACGTTCCTTTAAACCGAACCTTAGAAAAATTAAGATTGACATAGAAGGTGATATTCAGAGTATATATACTTGTATGAAGTGTTACAAAAGGCTTCAAAAGGAAGCACAGGAATAAGTGTATATAATTTCCTCGTCTTGAGTAAATTTTAGTGATAAAATCATTCAATTAAGGTGATTATATTTTTTAATGTCTCTTTTTGATTCTATTCGGGAAATATTTACATACGATTTAGGAATAGATTTAGGTACAGCAAATACGATGGTATATCTTCGTGGTGAAGGTATTGTCGTATCAGAGCCCTCGGTCGTCGCCATAGATAAAAGATCAAAGCTTGTCTTAGCAGTTGGACAGCAGGCGAGAGAGATGATTGGAAGAACACCAGCGAATATTGTTGCAGTCAGGCCATTAAAGGATGGTGTAATTTCAGATTTTGATACTACTCAGGCAATGATCCACCATTTCATCAACAGTGCACATAAAAATTATGTAAAAGGTTTTAAAATTCCAAAGCCAAGAGTTGTCGTAGGAGTACCATCGTCTGTAACAGAGGTTGAGAGGCAAGCAGTAATTGATGCTGCAAAAACTGCAGGAGCAAGAGATGTCTTTATAGTTGAAGAATCAATGGCAGCAGCAATTGGAGTTGGATTGCCAATAGAGGAAGCATCAGGGAGCATGATAGTGGATATTGGGGGTGGTACAACTGGAATCGCAGTACTTTCCCTTGGAGACATTGTTGTTGATAATACAATTAGAATCGCAGGCGATGAGATGAACCAAGATGTAGTTAACTATGTTAGAGATAAATACAACATCCTTATTGGGGAGAGGACAGCCGAAGACGTAAAGATAGAGATAGGTTCTGCTTCTCCGATGAAAGAGGAAAAGGAGATTACTCTTCAAGGAAGGGATTTGTTAACGGGTCTGCCAAAATCAATAAAGTTTAATAGTACGGAGGTTAGAGAAGCCATTATGGTCTCTTTGGGACAGATAACTGAAGCAGTAAAGGATGCAATAGAGGATACTCCCCCTGAGCTTCTTAAGGATATTTATAATGATGGAATACATGTTGCTGGTGGTGGAGCTTTAATCAAAGGTTTAGATGAATTTTGGATGGAAGAATTAAATATACCCGTTAAAATAGTAGATGATCCACTATCTGCAGTTGCAAGAGGAACAGCATCGATGTTAGATCACATAGATTTGCTAGAAAAAGTACAAAAATCTTGGGAAGAACTTATTTAACCTAATTCTTTTCAAATGAAAAAAACTGTATTAAAGATAAAATCTCTTCAACCAATTATCCTCCTACTCTTAGGACTATTGTTACTTCTAATAGGCAGATTGCCGTTTTCATCATATTTAAGAGTCCCATTCTCATATATATTTGAGCCAGTATCTTTTGTGGCAAGGGATATTAGTTATTCTGTTTCTAATTGGAGTAGAGCATTATTTGATGCATCGATGTATATAGAGGAATACAGGGCATTGAAGGAGGAAGTTATCGAATTAAAAGCTACAAAAGAAAATTTAATCGACTATGAAGAGTACAACGCTTTAAAAGAAAACTCTTCAATGGTTATACCTGAATACAAATATGTAGCATCAAAGGTATTAGGTATGTCTGATAAAGGAGATCTTTATATAAATACGGGTATAAAGGATGGCCTCAAAGAGGGAGATGTTGTTTCTGTTGGGAACACTTTTATCGGAGTTATATCAAGTCTAGATAGGGCAGGTTCTCTAGTTAGATTGCCTATTAACAGAATGAGTACATACGAAGTGGTCATTCTACCTGCCAATTTTAAAGAGATTAATAATTTAGATGGATATATTAAGTCTAGGGCTGTTATCACAGGTAGTTTGGATGGTATTAGGATAGAGAACATAGGTGCAAATGCAGATGTTTCAGATGGTGATATTGTCGTGATAAGAGATGAGAGGATAGGTGAACTACTAATAGTAGGTAGGTTAGTAGCACTTTCTAGAAACCCAGCTGCTACTTCAAAATCCGGCTTTGTCTCACCATCTTTTGACTACGCCAATTTATTAACTGTATTTGTTAGAATAGATTAATATGATAGGAGTACTTTTAAGTATAATTGCAATTTTCTTGATTGTTTTCTTGGAGCATATATTTCTTTCACTGTTTACCTTTTCTTTTGCTCTGTTAGTAATAATAAATATTTGGGGTAGAATTAACTTTAAGCTATCCTCATTGATTGTAATATTAACAGGGTTGGCATTAGATGTAACTTTGCATCTACCACTGGGTTTTTATATACTAGTTCTTGGAACAGTTCTTTTTGTATTCTTTTTAATGAGCTTGGTAGTTCCACTTGATCGAGCAAGTTCTAGGTACTCAGTGATATTTTTTGTTTTTCTTTTTGGATATCTATTTAACCCATTTCTAGCATCAGTTTTACAAGATAGTGTGATACCCTTCTTTAATTGGTCTGACATGTTTAAATTTGTCTTTAACAGCTTGGTTTCGGTATTAATTTGTATTCTCATAGATAGAATACTGTTCTCATTCAGAGATAGTAATAATTTTGAGAAAATTAGGCTTAAATAGCTATGGCTTCTTCGTTTAGTATAGATAAAAAATTAGAGAAAAAAGAACTTTCTAGACCTTCTAACGTATGGAATAATTCGAAGGTTGGAAGTTTTAAAGATATCATTAAACGAGGTCTCCTCAAGGGTTCTCCGGACTCCGATGTTTCTCCTTGGAACTTTATATACGCCTTTATATTATTCTTTGTTAGTTTCGGTCTTTTAATAACGAATATCGCAAAACTTCAGATTGTAGAAGGGACTAAGATGGCACAAAGATCAGAGATAAACAAGATAAGAATATCAAAAATACCCGCTGAGAGAGGGATAATATTCGATGCTGATGGAGTTAAGTTAGTAGAGAATGTGGCATCTATGAATGTATATATCTCTCTCGAATCATATATAGAAAAGGATGGGCAACTAAACAATGAGAAACTTGGCAGGAGTATGGATACCCTGGGGGGTATCCTGGGTGACAGTTGGAAGCAAGTAGCTATTAATTCAGAAGAGGTGTATGAATCCCTCTCTGAAAGAGTTTACTCTAAGTATATGGCAAGTCCATATTTTAGTAAGATTCTTCTAGCTTCCGATATAGATAATGATGTTGCAATAAAAATAAAAGCAAGAATGCAGGAAATACCTGGTATTACAATAGATAATGGTAGTAAGAGAAAGTACCTCTACAATGATTACTTTACTCATATATTAGGATATACGGGTGAAGCATCTTCGAGAGACATTGAGATTCTTGAAGGTGTTGGAATGGGTGATACGGTAGGTAAGACAGGAGTTGAGAGGTATTACAACAAAGAATTTAGCGGAGTGAGTGGCCAATTAGCCGAAGAAATAGATGCATTGGGAAGATCTGTTTCTAAAGAACCATATATATTGAAGGCACCAGAGGCAGGGAAAACACTTTATCTTACAGTAAAAAAAGATATTCAGATAAAGATGCATGAACTGTTGGCGGACGCTGTTAACAGGCATGATGCAGCTGGAGGGGCGGGAATTATTCAAGATGTTAATACTGGTGAAATATTAGCAATTGTTAGCTATCCAAGCTATAACGGTAATCTTTTTGTAGGAGGAATATCTCAAAGTGAATATTCTAACATCATAAATGACAAGAGAAATCCTTTACTTAACAGAGCAATTGCTGCACAAATGCCTCCAGGTTCGACATTTAAGACCGTAGTTGCTGCTGCAGGACTAGATGCAAAGGTAATAACCAGAAATACGGTATATGTAAGTAGGGCTGGCTACTCTTTCTCTAATGGAGCACCTTTTCAAGAGTATAGGAAAAATGTGTATGGACCCTTAACAGTTGTTGATGCTCTAGCAGTTTCTTCAAATATATTCTTCTGTGAGTTAATAAGGAATTGGGATATGAATAAATTAGTACCTTACCTAGAGAAATTCGGAATTGGAGCGTATACAAAAATTGATATTCCAGGAGAGGCCCCAGGTAGATTACCATCTCCTGAAAATAAGATAAAGCTTGCTAAGACAACAAGTCCATGGCTTGAACCAATATGGTACCCAGAAGGAGATTCATGTAACTCTGTAATAGGTCAAGGTATTACTTTAGTAACACCTATACAAATGTCTAACTGGATGGCAGCAATAGCAAATGGTGGAACTTTATACACTCCTCATGTTGCCAAGAAATTCGTTGATGAAAAAGGATTCGAATATCCTGTTAAATTTGAGCCTTTACAAGAAAATATTGCATCGCAAAGTTCTTTGGAAATAGTAAGGAAAGGTATGTGGGAAACAGTAAATGGTCCGAGAGGTATCGTAGGCTCACTTTCTAATACTGGTACCAAAGTTGCTGCAAAAACAGGAACTGCTGAATTCGGTAAGGTGAATGAAAAGGGTATATATGAGGATACGCATGCTTGGGTTGCCGGATTTTTCCCATTTGATAAGCCAAAATACTCCTTTGTTGTATTTTTAGAAGATGGAGGATCAAGTTCTAATGCTTCTGCTGTCATGAGAGAGATGATTACTTGGATGGTTCAGAATGGTTTTGTAGAGTAAGTGAAATTTCATAAAAATAATGTAAGATATGTAAAAGAAAGTTTGACATAATTAGAAACATTGTGTATTTTAAGCTCGCAATATGGCAAAACAAACAAAATACAAAAACCTTTTAATAGTGGAGTCACCTGCAAAGGCTAAGACCATAAATAAGTATTTAGGTCCTGAGTATAAAGTCATGGCAACTGTAGGTCATGTCATCGATTTACCTAAAAGTAAATTAGGAGTTGATGTTGAAAATAAATATGAACCTCTTTTTGAAACTATATATGGTAAAGGGAAGATATTAAAGGACTTAAAAAAGGCCGTTCCCAAGGAAGGTAATGTATATCTTGCAATGGACCCTGATAGGGAAGGAGAAGCCATTGCTTGGCACATTAAAACTGCTCTTTCAATAGGGGATGCAAAAAGAGTGATATTCCACGAAATAACAAAAGATGCAATAAAGGAAGCATTAAAATCTCCGAAGGAAGTAAATGAAAATCTCGTAGAAGCTCAAAAAGCACGAAGGGTTCTCGATAGGCTATTTGGATACAAGCTATCAGAACTACTTTGGAAAAAAATATGGTATGGACTTTCTGCAGGAAGAGTTCAATCAGTAGCTCTCAGGTTGATCGTGGAGAGAGAAGAGGAAAGGGAGACCTTCAATCCAGATGAGTACTGGGAGTTTTTTGTAAATGTAACAAAAGAGAATGAGAAATTAAGAATAAAATTAATAAAGAAAGATTCAAAAAAATATATACCTAAGACGCAAGAAGAAGTAACTAAACTACAGAAAGAACTCGGAGAATCAGAATATAAAGTAGTAGATCTAGTAAAAAAGAAATTAAAGAAAAGTCCATACCCTCCATATACAACATCAACTCTGCAGCAAGCAGCGAACAATATTTTAGGATACTCTGCAAAAAAAACCATGGCTACTGCACAAATATTGTATCAAGCAGGTTACATTACATATATGAGAACGGATTCTGTATCCCTTTCTAAAAAAGCTATAAATGAAATTCGAAACCTTATCCCATCTAGATATGGAAAGGAATATCTTCCAGAATCTGCTAAATATTACAAAAATAAAAGTAAGAATGCGCAAGAAGCACATGAAGCGATAAGGCCTTCAGACTTTAGTGTCACAAGGGAAGATATTAAGAGTAAATTAGGAGAATCTGAAGCGAAGCTTTACGATTTAATTTGGAAAAGGGCGGTTTCTTCGCAGATGAAGGAAAAGATTGTTGAGAATATTACTCTTTATTTTGAACCTACAAAAAAGCTTGAAAGTAAGTATACTTTCTCTGTTGGTGCACAGAAAACACTTTTTGATGGATTTAGAGCTGTATATGGTGGAAATGGAGATGAAGAAGAGCTTTTACAAGAAATTCGCAATATAAAGGAGGGAGATATCTTTGATAAAAAAGATTT
>CAYMBI010000003.1:0-1522 GCA_964388655.1 uncultured Candidatus Saccharibacteria bacterium
GACATTGGGAGTTATCCTTACTCCTTTTATATCTACAGAATCGATATCTAAATACATGTTTTCTTTGTATTCTTTGTCAACGATAATGGGTTTGTTGGTTTTAGTTCTGGGGTCGTATGTAAATACTCCTTGATATTGTAAATTCTGAGCATTATTGAAAAGATTCTCAAAATAGCTTTTACCAGGGTCGTAGTATGCAAATTCATTTGTGATATATTGTTTGTATGATTCTGGGAAGGGATCTTTCATTAGTCTTTGCTTTAGTTCTTCAAATTCACCCTGTATGTATGATTTGCTTAGAGGGAAGACTTGGCTTGTTATTACAATTATTCCAAATATTGCTAATACCCACGCTATTGCTTTCTTCATCCTTTTTATTTTTTTCTCGTCTTGAACGGAAATTTTTATATTGCTATCCATATCAATATACTATCAATTAAATATTTTCATGTCATTCGTTGGCACTCTGGTGGAATGTTTGCTAGAATTGTACCTATGAGTAAAAGAGATTACTATGAAATTCTTGGAATTTCAAAAGATGCGAAAAAAGAAGATATAAAGAAAGCATATCGTAAGCTTGTTAAAAAATATCATCCTGATGTAAACAAAGAACAGGGGGCTGATGAAAAATTCAAGGAGATACAAGAAGCGTACGAAGTACTTTCTGATGAATCAAAAAGAAGGGCGTATGATCAATATGGCCATGCTGGTACTGAGGGATTTAATCCTGGTAGTGGCTTTAATGGATACAGTACATATGGAGGAGCACCATTCGATATGGGTGACATATTCAATTCTTTTTTTGGTGGTGATATGGGCGGGTTTGGATTTGATTTTGGTCAGAGACAATCTTCAAGAGCTAACCTAGGAGAGGATCTGAGATACAGGATAAAGATGTCCTTTATGGAAGCTATGAGGGGTGGGGAGTATGAGATAAAGATTAAGAGAAATATCAGATGTTGTAGTTGTAAAGGTTCGGGGAGTGAAACTGGTGCAAGAAAAACATGTACAGTATGTAATGGGTCAGGTAGGGAAAGGCGAGTACAGAATAGTTTCCTAGGCCAAATTGCTGTTATGGCAAATTGCTCAAAATGTGGAGGAAGTGGGAGTATTCCCGAGAAGACTTGTTCCAAATGTAATGGTATCGGAGTAGAATCTTCTACAGAGAATGTAAAAATTAGGGTTCCCAAAGGAGCATATGATGGTATGGTTCTTAGGTTTAGGGAAGGTGGTAATGCTGGCATAAATGGCGGTTCGTTTGGAGATTTATACATAGAGATTGAGGTCGAACCATCTAACAAGTTTGATAGAAGAGGAAACGATTTGTATTCAATAGAAAGTATTCCAGTTTATACTGCAGTTTTGGGTGGTAATATTCAAGTTCAAACTATTGAGGGTAATGTTAAATTAAAGATTCCAAAAGGTACTCAATCAGGTACCGTGTTTAGAATAAGGGGGGAAGGAGCTCCTGTTCTTGGAAAAGAGAATTCGAGGGGAGATTTGTATATTCGTATAGACGTTA
>CAYMBI010000003.1:1605-18031 GCA_964388655.1 uncultured Candidatus Saccharibacteria bacterium
AGACGTTAAGATACCAGATAAACTGAGTAGGAAAGAGAAAGCACTCTGGGAAGAGTTAAGTGCTACTTAAGGTTTACAAACTTCTTTTATTCTGGTATTATCAGGAGAGAAGTTATACAGAGAGGGTGGGGCGAAGGTCTCACCTTTTTTTTAGTAAATATTTTATTTGTTTTTCATTTTTAAAATGGCAATGACTTCAGAATTAGTTGCGGCTATTAATCAAATTGCTGCAGAAAGAGGTATAGATAAGGAAGAGGTATTTAAGGCCTTGGAATCTGCAATATTAAGTGCAGTAAAGAAAGAAAAATTCGGAAGGATGGACAAGGAGTATATGGGAGAAGATATGGATGAGAAATTAGGTGCGAACCTTTTTGCGGAAGTTGATAGAGAAACAGGCGAGTTTAAACTCTTTGCTTCAAAGACTGTTGTAAAGAAAGTAAAAGACTCCGAGACCGAAATCTCCTTGAGTGAAGCGGAATTAATTTCTCCAAATGTTGAGATTGGAGACTCTATACAGATAGAGATGCCCTCTGATGAATTAGGTAGAATTGCGACTCAAACTGCAAAGCAAGTATTGCTACAAAAGATTCGAGAATCAGAGAAGGACGCTGTGATAAATGAATTTAGTGATAAGGTCGGAGAAGTATATACAGCCTTAATGCAAAGAATGCAAAAGGGTGCTGCTGTTATGGAAATAGGCAAAGCAACGGCAATCATGCCACAAGAGGAGCAGATTTCAAATGAATTTTACAGGGTAGGAGAAAGATATAAAGTATTACTTAAGAGTATAGAAGATTCTCAAATCCTTGTATCTAGGGCTGACCCTAAATTCTTAATTGAGCTTTTCAAATTAGAAGTTCCCGAAATAGAATCTGGTGTTGTAGAGATAAAGGCGGTAGCGAGAGAAGCAGGTTCAAGGAGTAAGATAGCAGTAGTATCTCATCAGGATGGAATAGACCCTATTGGTTCATGTGTTGGACAAAGAGGCATTCGTATTGCTAATGTTATGAATGAGCTCGGAGAGGAAAAGATTGATATTATCGAATGGGATGAAGATTTAGAAAAGTTTGTAGCAAATGCACTCAGTCCTGCAAAAGTAGATTCAGTAAAGATTTCAGGAGATGTTGCAACCGTAGAATGTCCTTCTGATCAACTTTCATTAGCTATCGGAAGAGATGGGCAAAATGTTAGATTAGCTTCGAAATTGACGGGGACCAAAATAGATATTGTAGGTGTCGGTGGTGAAGAGGTTGAAGAGAAAGAAGACGCAGTAGAAGAATATGCTGAAAAAACGGAAGAAGAAGTTGTAGAAGAAACTACGAAAGAGTAATTAAATATTTTAAGAAAAGCATGGCTAAAAAGATTGTAAACCAAAATGTGAATGTCGGTAGAGTTCCAATTGTTACAATATTGGGTCATGTTGATCATGGTAAAACAACAATATTAGACTTTATTCGAAAGAGTAATGTCCAAAGTTGTGAGGCAGGAGGTATTACTCAAAAGATTTCTGTTTTTACAATATCGCTTAGCAATGATGAATCAAAAAAAATTACCTTTATAGATACTCCTGGTCATGAAGCTTTTGATTTAATGAGACTTAGAGGCGGAAGTATTGCAGATATAGTTATCTTGGTTGTTGCTGCAAATGATGGGGTAAAGCCGCAGACTATTGAATCGATAGAGATAATTAAAAAATCAACGGCTAAACCTATTGTTGCTATAAATAAAACAGATTTACCAGATGTAAATATTGAGAAGATAAAAAGAGATTTAGTTAGCAATGGTCTCCTTATTGAAGGTATGGGTGGAAATATTCCAGTAATTGAGGTATCAGGAAAAACAGGCAAAGGTATACCAGAGCTTTTGGATATGATTTCTTTAGTTGCAGAGGTAGAGGGGTTACAAGATAGAGGGAATTTACCAAAGGGGATTGCTGCCAAAGCATTTGTTTTGGAGTCAATCAAGGATAAGTCTAGGGGGAATGTATCTACTTTAGTACTTACATCTGGAGATTTATGCAAAGGATCATGGCTTGGTTTTAAAACCGAGGGAAAAGTAAAGATAGAAAGAGTTAAGGGTATAATATCTGAAGAAGGAGAAAATGTATGTGATCTTTTCTGTGGTTATGGTGGAAGAGTAATAGGTGTTTCAGAATTAATTCCCGTTGGTAGTGAGGTATATATATTAGAGAGAAATGATGAGAAATTGCTTTCTTCTATGTTTAAAGATGAGGCATCTGAGCAAAACACTTCAATTACAGAAGATGATTTCTTTAGCGATCTCTTTACAGAAGAGAAGGAGGATGGTGGAAAGCATCTTAATGTAATACTAAAAAGCTCATCTAAAGGGTCTTTGGAGGCCATAGAAAAATCTCTTTCTAAATTAGAAAGGGAAGGATATACAGTAAAAATTATTTCCTCTGGTGTCGGGGATATATCTTTACAGGATGTAGAAATGGCCAAGCTTTCGAAGGCTATACTTTTAGGTTTTGAGGTAGGTGCAGAGAGGGGGGTTGAGGATATCGCAAGAAAGAATGGGGTCTTAGTACGCAACTATTCAATCATTTACAAACTAATAGAGGAAGTAGATGAAGCGTTGGATATGATTTCGTCTCCTGATCAAGCTGAAGAAGAGATTGGCAATGCTTTGGTAAAAATGATAATTACACTATCCGATGGGTCAAAAGTATTAGGTTCTAGAGTGAAGGAGGGCATTTTGAAAAGAGATTGTAAGTGTTATATCGTTAGAAATGATGAAATACTTGGAGAAAGCAGGATAAAGTCGCTTAGAAAGAACAAAAACATTGTATCTGAGGTGAAGCAGGGGGAAGAGTGCGGAGTGATGCTAAACTCGGATGTAGAAGTAGTAGAAGGGGATGAATTGTATTGTTACAGGGTTATTCGATAGTCAAAAGTTTGACAATTGGCCTATAAGAGTATACAATAGGCTTCGTGTTGTTTCTTTTTAGTATTGTAAAAATATTTATATGGTGTTAATCTAAAATATATGTCACTAAATAAAGAAGAAAAACAGAATATAATAAAGAAGTTTGCTCTCCACGAGGGTGACACAGGTTCTCCTGAAGTTCAGGTTGCAATACTAACAGAAGAAATTTCTAGATTGAGTGAACATTTAAAGAATCATAGAAAAGATAACCATTCTCGAAGGGGATTACTTCAAAAGGTTGGTAAGCGTAGGAGATTAATTCAATATCTTCAGACTAACGAACCAGAAAGGTATGAGATATTTTCCAAGAAAATAAAGATTTAATTGATAGGCTTTTGTATAGAGCCTTTCTTTTTCCTCTCTCTCTTGATATAACTTCTAAGAATTAAAAGGTAATAAATACCTTGTATTTTGATAATTTTAAAATTTCTATTTATGCTTTTTAATCACAAAAAACATGAGTTTGAGATAGGAGGGAGAAAGTGTTCCTTTGAAACAGGAAAATTAGCGCTTAGATCAGAATCTGCAATATTTGCAAGAATGGGTGATACTGTTGTAGAAGTAAACGTGAACACTGCACCAGCAAAGGGAGAATTGGATTACTTTCCTCTTTCTGTTGAATATATTGAGAGATTTTATGCATCAGGTAAAATTAGTGGTTCTAGATTTGTAAAGATAGAAAGATTCCCAAGTGATGATGCTGTTCTCAAGGCAAGAATGATAGATAGAGCTATACGTTCTAGATTTCCAGAAGATTACAGAAATGAGGTAAGTCTTGTTGTTACTGTAATGTCATATGATGAAGAGAATGATCCTGTTCTTTTAGCTATAAACGCTGCATCAGTAGCATTACTTAACTCAAGTGCACCTTTTGATGGACCAATTGCTGGTGTAAGAATGGGTATGGTTGATGGGAAAATACAACCTCTCTACAAGAATCTAGAAGATGTTGATGAAGTAAATAGAATGAACTATGTATTGGGTGGAGATGGGGAGGTATTTACTATGATAGATGCTGGTTGTTATGAAGTCCCTGAGGAAAAGGTTTTAGAAGCTATGGAAGCCAGTCTCTCTGAAATGAGAATATGGGTTGAGAATCAAAGTAAGTTTGTAGATATGCTTGAGAAGAAAGACAAGCATTATACACCATTTGTAATAGATGAGACCCTCTTAAACGACCTCTCTGACTTTCTTGGCGAGAAGGTTTTAGAGAATCTCCTAGCAGGAGATAAAGTCAAACATGAAAGTACAAAAGAAGAAGCTAACAAGCATTTTGAGGGAAAATATTCAAAGGCTAGTATTGCAGAAGCATATGATAAGCTACAAAAGAAAGCTTTGAGAAGATATGTTAAAGAAAATAAAAAAAGAGTAGATGGTAGAGATTTGGATGAGATAAGGGAGATGGCTGCAGAAATAGATTTACTCCCTAGAGTACATGGATCAGGACTTTTTACAAGGGGTGTGACACAGGTTCTTTCAATTGCAACATTAGGTAGTCTTAAGGATGCAAAGTTAATAGATGATATGCTCGGAGAGAAAGAGAAGAGATATATGCATTACTACAATGATTTACCATTTGCATATGGAGAAGCGGAAAGAGTAAGACTCAATCCAAGTAGAAGAGCAGTTGGTCATGGAATGTTGGCAGAAAAAGCTTTGATACCTGTTATCCCTTCAGAATCTGAATTCCCTTATACAATTTTAGTTATGTCTGAAATTCAAGGAGAAAACGGTTCTAGCTCTATGGCATCAGCATGTGGTTCCTCTCTTGCACTAATGGCAGCTGGTGTTCCAATAAGAAAGATTGTAGGTGGCATAGCATGTGGTTTAGTAACAGATGAGGATGGTTCATTTTATATATTAACTGATATGCAGGGAGTAGAAGATTTCTATGGAGATATGGACTTTAAGGTAACTGGTACAAGAGATGGAATTACTGCGGTACAAATGGATAACAAAATATCAGGATTAACAATGGAAATTGTAAAAGAAACATTTGCAAAGTCTAAAGTGGCAAGGGAGAAAGTAATCTCTGTTATCGAAGAGGCTATACCATCGGCAAGAGGAGAAATCTCCAAGTATGCCCCTAAGGTTGCAGTAGAGAAGATTCCTGTAGATAAAATAGGAGAATTAATTGGTCCAGGAGGAAAGAATATTAGAGAACTTACTGAAAGAACAGGTGCAGAGATATCCGTTGAAGAGGATGGAACGGTAAATATATATTCTTCAAACAAAGAATCCATAGAGAGTGCAGTTAAGTATATTAAAGGATTGAGTTTTGTTCCTGTTGTGGGAGAAACTTATGAAGGTAAAGTAGTATCAATTATGGAATATGGTGCATTCGTGGATATAGCTCCAGGAGTTTCAGGTTTAGTACATGTGTCTGAAATTACAGATGAATTTGTAAAAGATGTAAACAAGTTCCTTAAGGTCGGTGATACAGTAAAGATAAAGATTTTGGAGAAGGATAAAATGGGCAGATTGAAGTTCAGTATAAAACAGGCGGAGGGTGATACGGAAGCAATCGCTACTGGACAAAGATTGGTAGATCCTGACTAAGGATTAGTCCTTAACGATTCTAGCAATATAAAATCCCATCATTTCTGGTGATGGAAGTATACGTATACTCTTTATAACCGAAGGATCATATGTATTTCCACTCCAGTGCGTTATTCCAGGAAGTACTAGATGTTTAAACTTCTCGAATCTTTCACTGTTTACCAATTCAATATTGATAACCCTTGCGTTTCTATGTTTATCAAGAAGGTGGGTAACTACTCCCTCGTTCTCTTCTGGTTCTAAAGTGCAAGTAGAATAAACAAGAACACCTCCAGCTTTTAATGTTTTAAAAGCAGAATCTATCAATTCTTTTTGCAAAGTACTTGAACCTTTTACCTTCTTTATACTCCAAAATCTCAAAGGTTTCATTCCTTTCATATAAATCATACCTTCACCACTACAAGGAGCATCTAATAGCACTCTATCAAAGTAATCTGGATATTTCTTCCCAAATTCTCTGCCATCACTAAGAGTTACTTTTACACTATTTGCTCCAAATTGCTCTATTACATTTCTAAGTGAATTTGTTCTATTAATCTCCAGTTCGTTAGCAAGGATATTACCCTTATTATTTACAATATCAGCAATATGGGTGGTCTTACTGCCTGGTGCAGCACACATATCCAATATTCTCTCATTAGGTTTTGGGTCTAAGACTAGAGTATCAAGAATACTGGAAAGGTTTTGTATATAAAAGAATCCTTCTCTATATTCATCTGTTTGAGAGACTTCTGCTTTATCTTTGTTGTTTACAAAGTATGTATTAGGAGCCCAAGCTATTTCTTCTAATTCATAGCCTTTTTTCTTAAGGCTTTGATATGTCTTTTCTACATTACCCTTTAAAGAATTCAATCTTATTGTAGTTCTTGTTCTTTGACTAAAAAGAGGAACTACTTCCTTTTTCGGAATACGTAAAATGCTTGCAATCCTAGAAACAAAAATATCTTCTTTTGTATAGAATTTCTCAAAGGAGCTCTTTTTAAAAGAAGCTCTTTTTTTCTTAAAGTTACTCCTTAATTTTTTACCTCTCATTATAACTCTCCTCTTAAATACTTAAGTATTGCTCCAATAACTAAACCAGAAGTTTCTGTCCTTAATATGTTACCTTCTAGCTTAATAAATCTAAAACCTATATTCTTAAAAATTTGAATATCTTTTTCTCCCCAACCTTTTTCTGGACCAATTGCAATTACAAAAGGTTTTTTTATATCTACATCGCTTAGATACTTCTTAAGATTTATCGTACTCACATTCTCGGTAGCCAAGCATATTTTGTTTGTGTTTTTTTCTAATTTAAGATCTGATAGCCTAATAGGTTTTTCTATGATGGTTTCTCTTTGAGTTCTAGATTGTTCCCTTGCATCTTTTACTATCTTTCTCCAAAGACCATAATCTTTCAAAGCTTTATTTTTTGTCCTTAAAGAGTATTTACTCTCAACTGGTATTATCCTGTCTATACCTATCTCTACACTCTTTTCTACAAAATAGTTAAACTTTGATTCGTTGCTTAAAGATTGAACGATAGTTATACCGATATCCTCTATCCTATTTTTATCCCTTACTTTCTCTTTAATTTCAATTTCTACAGAATTTGTTTGTATATCTGTAACAATCGCGTGGAATACGGATTCATAGTTCTCTATCTCCAATATATCTTCTATTTGGATTTTTAGAGAATTGATAGCAAAAGTACTATCTTTATCTGATAGGTGAGTGATATCCCCCTCTGTTAATTTGTGATTTACGAAAAATTTGTACATAACTCGCAATTATACCACTTATTTACTATATAAACTTGACATATCATCTAAAAAATAATTAGATGTAAGTATATAAAGTTTGAAGGTATGCATATATGGAAACGATTCCAGCAATGTATTGGATGGTGATAATAGGAGTATTAGTTGGATTCATATGTTTTGTTTTATACCAAGTTGCAATGCTTCTTAAAGAGTCTAAGCATGCGGTTATGGATTCAAGAAAAATACTTCAAGAAGCAGTAAAAACTGTTGATATGGCAAATGTGTTATTAGTTGATGCGACGGAGATTGTGAGTACAGCAAAAAGCACTGTAAACGAGGTAAATAATGCGATAATAGGACCAATTAGAAGAATATCCTCTCTTCTTTCTGTAGTATCTGGTTTTGCCGAGGGGTTAACATCTAAAAGAAAGTAAAATCGTTGCCATAGTGTCTTTCTCTTTGTATTATGAATAGATGTATTTAACCCCATATCAGAAAAGACAAATAAAAGTTGTGATTGCTTTAGTAATTGGTATTCCATTAACGATTTTCGCGGTTTACCAAGGGATTCAATACCTGTCACGTGCTGGCGCAGAAGCAGTTCCAAAAGATGTTGTAGTTACAAATCTAACAACAAATTCTTTAACAGTAACATGGTTTACGGATTCCCCCGCTGAAGGATATGTCGTACCTGTACTAAATGGCGTAGAACAAAGCCCAGTCAGGGATAAAAGGGGAGGGGGTAATAGATACTCTCACTATGTGGAATTACGTAGTCTTGAACCTAATACAAAATATTCTTTTGTGATTGTTTCTGGAGGTATAAAGTACACAAATAGTGGTGGAAATAACTATGAATTTACAACAGCCCCAGTTGGGGCAGATACCCCTATTCCCAACCCCATTCATGGCTCAGTAACTGGAATATCTAATGATGATGTAATAATATATGCTTTCCCTAAAAACAATAGTGCATATCCTGTCTCAACTACGATTCCAAGTGGTGGAAATTGGATAGTTGATCTTTCTTCTTTTAGGAAAATAAGTGACAAGAGTATGTTGAGAATTACTGATGATACAGAGCTTGTTCTTCTTGCAAAGAATACCACTGGTAAAGGAGCCATACTAGAGGGGGCATATTCATCACTTTTTGATAGTAATGGAAAATTGAATCAAACACTGTCCTTAAGAATAGAGGATATTGCAGATTTAATTTCTTTCTTCCCAAATGAATCTAAAATGGGAGCAACGCAAGCTAGTGCTCCTGCTCCTTCTCCCTCACCGTCTCCAGCACCTACACCCAAACCCAATCCAACGCCAGAGACTGAAGATGATGATATATTGATAGACACTAATTACCAAATTGTACATGATTTGAGATGGATAGATATGGTTACTGGTGATGCACAGGCATCTCTAGATTCAGGAGAGTCCACTATTTTAGTCACAAATCTAACAGATGTGGGTTTTACAGTAGTTTGGAGGTCTCCACAAAAGGTAGAGGGGTACATTAAATATGGAACTAGTAAAAATGCTCTAACAGAGGAATCTTGGGATGTAAGGGATGGTCTTTCATCCAGAAATGCTTACTATGCCCATGCAGTTGATACAGCAAGACTAGCCCCTAATACTACATACTACTTTGAAGTCTATTCTGGTGAAAACAGGTACAACAATTCAGGAAGTATGTACTCTGTTACAACATTTTCTAGCCTTGCTTCTCCTCCCCCATTTGAAACTAAATCAGGATCTATAATTAATGCTACTAATCTAGGGGACTGGATATTGGTGGGTAAGATAGTTGATGACGATGATGCAGGAACGTCTGGCTCGTCAAGATATATTTCAACAGTTCCTGATGATAATGGGAATTGGATATTAACTTTAGGAGATGCAAGAAGTGAAGACGGCTCCTCATATTTCTCTTTCTCTAATTCTGATATTTTAAGCATATATCTACTTGGAGATAGCAAGAAACTTTTTAATAATAAAATTTCTCTCTCAGAGATAACAATAGATGCGTCTCAAGTTGGGGGTGGAGTCTCTGTAAGCAAGGTTAAATTGCTTTCTGACTATGGAATCGTTAATATAAAGTAGTGTTTGTGTATTGTATTAAAATGCATTAGAATCAGTTGCTTAATCAAGGATGAGAAAGTATGGAGACAAGTTAAAACCGATATTTTTACTTTTTACAATGATACTGACGTCATTGGGTATAGTTTTTGTCGTAAATCAATTTAAGGATACTTCTAAGTATGTGAAACCAGTTGAGCGGGCTACGGAGGTTAAGATTGTTGAGAACAGTACTGCATTAGTAAACAACAGTGACACTACTATTCCACAGAAAGTTTCGGAGGACAACCAGGGAATAGTCTTGAGTACAGAGGCTACAAATTCTTGTGCACAAGCTATCGTTAAAATACAGTCATATTCTGTATGTTCCCGATCAGGTACCGCTGACCAAGATTACAAAACTGGAAACAGATCAGGTAATACCGTGAGTAAAAATTCTACGGTAAAACTGATAGAGGTTACTATACCATTAGAGCTTTTTTCAGGGTCGGAGGTAAAGGACTCAAACAGAAAAATTACATCGTCAACTCCTGTTTACAAACCTGCAGGGGAACAGATAGATGAGAAAGTTGCGAATGTAATGTTACCTCCTGGAGCAAACATTAACGAATACAAATCTTCTGTTAAAGATAGGCCATTTTCAACACCGTACTCTACAGCTTTTGAACAAAAGGCTGAAACAAATAGCGAAGAGGGTGAAGTTATTGTTGATAAAAAGATAATAAACAAATGTGAACATTGTAGAAATAAGTCAAATGTTAATCCTGATAAATCAAACAAAATTTCTGAGTTTATGAAGGATATCTTATATCGTCCACCCGCCGAAAAATCTCAACTTAAAGCCTCTGATGCTGTTGAATCATGCTCTGCTCAGGATAAGTTTGTTGAATGGACTAATACTAATAGAAAAGCTTGTGCTTTAAGTACAGTTACTGTAGCAATAGAGTTAGTAAAATCTATTCCCGATTCAATTTGGAATGAATGTAAGGGAGGAGTTAAATATGATCAAAACGGTAACCCTATACCTCCAAGTGAGGATTGTATATTTCCTGAAGACATAATAATAAAAATGACTTCTGCTTTTGGTTCTGATAGGGAATGTCCTGATGGAGTGTGTACAAATGCATATATGAATACAAGAAATAAAGTTGCACTTGCACCTGTAGATTCAAGTGGTTATTCTGATAAGGTCTATTACACTACGGCATGTAAGGTTATTATAGAGGGGAAGGTATATACTGTTAAGTGCGCCTGGGATATGTCCCATCTTTATAAAGAAAGGAAATTCTCGGAATATGATGATTTACCAGGTGTCGAAAGTACTCCATCTAAAGATTCATATACAATCTTTTTACAAGATGAGGGGAAAAGAAGAAGTGGTGAACCTGAAGTAAAAATATTTTAGATTAATTTATTACTAAACAAAAATGAGTATTACACTCCAAGTATATCAAAAGATTTTAATATTAAAAGAATTTGTCAATAGAAAAACATTTCAAAATGCATTCCTTGGATTCCTCTCAATTCTTCTTTTCTTTGGTGTAATGAATGTATATGCACAGGAAGATGTAAAACTTTCACCTGATTGGAGAGGCACAAAGGAATTTCATAATCAAATTAGTGGTACTGATAAGGAGGAAGATAATATGAACAGTAGGCAGGGATTGGAAATTTTAAATACAGGTTGGACCGCACTTTCCTTACTTGCTCCTGAAATCACAGAAAATGGTGAAGCTGCAATGAACAATCCCAATATACCGTATGATTTAAGAAGAGGGGTTCTGGGAATGGTAGAAGATGCTGGTGACTTGGTTTATGCTTCATATCCAGTTGTTAATATTCCGCAACATTTGGCACAGCAATGGGTTCCTGGTTATCAGGAGAATGTAACAAGTTTGTATGCTCAGAATTCTTCAACTGGCCATGACTCTGGTTATCAGGAATTAATGCATAGTGGAATTGTTAGCCTTTGGAACAGAACATTAAATCTTTCGTATGTAGCCTTTGTTTTAATAATGATTATCGCAGGATTTATGATTATGTTTAGACACAAATTAGGAGGACAAACTATGGTTACTATAGGGAATGTTCTACCAGGAGTAATTACTGCATTAATTCTGGCCACCTTTAGTTTCGCAATTGCTGGTTTAATCATTGATTTAGGAGGAGTCGCAACAGGTCTTGTGGCCTTTATCTTAGGCGAAGGTGCAGAAATTAAATCTATATCGACATTAGGCGGGTTAATGAGTACAGTTTTAAGTGGAGGAGTAGGTACGACAGCAATGGTTACAGGTGTCGTCGGAGCATTGGGTATTGGTGGTTATTTTGCTCTTGGTGCTTCAGTTCTTGGCCCTGTTGGTCTTGTTATTACTGGCGTAGTTGGTGCAATTGGTATCATCATTGCATTGATAATAATTGGTGTGATTTTAGTAGGAGCAATTAAGGTCTTAATTGCTCTTTATAAGGCTTTCTTTTCTCTCTTACTCGCTGTGATTCTTGGACCAATCCAAATTACTCTTGGAGCTATGCCTGGAAACAGTCATATGATTAATAATTGGTTCCTAACTGTATTGAGGAATGTATTGGTATTTCCTGTTGTTTTATTCATTGTAAATATCCCTAATGCTCTAATGAATTCAGGAAGTAATATCTTTTTAAGATTTCCAGGAAAATTAGTATATGAAGATCCTGGAACATATACTGCTCAGGGTCCAGATGCTGCTGGGGTAGTATTTATATTCATTCTAAAGATATTTGTACTTTATTTTGCAGCGCAGGCACCTAAATTCCTAGAATCGTGGTTTCCACCCAATACTCCCAAAGCTATAGGAGAAGGAATCGGAGCAGCACAGGCTAGCCTTTCAAAGATTCCTTTTGTGGGTGGGCTTTTTAAGTAATACTTTAAAAATTAATGTATGGCAAAGAAACCTAAATCAGACAATTTTGATGCTTTAGGTAGTGTTTTTGATTTTCTTTTTACTGAAGCAAAGAAGAAGCCAGAGAAGAGAAGACCTATAAAGCCGACGGAAGTTTCTGGTACTAGTGCTATGACTCAGGCTATTTTTGCTGCCTTGGAAAAGCCTGGTGCGTTTATCTCTGATACAGTAGTAGGCGAATTTAATAGTGCCTTAGATTATGAGCTATCAGTGCTGCAATTAGATGAATTTGGTAAGTTGAAAGTTACTACTAACAGTCTTATTGATTTCCTAAAGGATCCACAAAAGGCAATAGAGAAGAGTGTTGCGAAATCGCAGGCAATAAGGAAAAGTCAGAGAGCAATGTTTATGGGTGCCGCTGTTACTGATTTTGTTACAGCGGGATGGGCTCGTAAGTATGCAGATTTGGAATCTCAAAAAGCCATATATGGTACTACCGTTGCAAGAAAGATAAAAAATGAACAAGAGAAGCAGAGGCAGTTGATTTCAAAGGCTGTTGGTCAGGCGGCAACAACACATGGAGAGCGTGGAGGAATCTTTGGGACACAACCTGTCCAAGGCATTTTTCATCCAAATGATTTGGATTTTATGGCAAATAGATCCGCAGAATTACTTGGTAAGCATATTTTTAAGGAAAATGTATGGAACTCCATGAGTCCTGACGAAAAAAAGGAATTTCTTATAGTCGCTTCATCGATAACCAGTGAAGATTTCAGTTTAAAAGAGGGGTACAAGCAGAATTTATCGAGAATGGAGAAGTATTTGTCATCAAAGTACCCTGGTTCGAGTTATATTCAGAATTTTAGAGATATACTTGGTAAAGATTTTGACCCTAAAAAGACAAGTTTATACGATGTCAATTTTTATAAAAGACTTGAGAAGCTAAACATAGAAGAAAGAATAAAAGCTTTAGAAAATCTCGGAGTGAGAACAAGAGAACAAGAAAGTCAGCTTGCGATATACAAGAAAACAAAATATCTGATAGATAGAGACACCTCAAATTTAGTTGCTGAACTTAGGTATCTAAAAGAAAGACTAAGAAATACAACTGATAAAGATGAAAGAAAACGTATTAAGAAAGAGATAAGCGATACGAAGGGAGCATTAAATGTTATAAGCGGTAATAACTTTATTGGCCAAATAGGAAGATTAGAGGGATATCTTGGTTCTATCAATGCTGTCCATGGGGCGAATATGATTCCCAGTATTCTTAATGGTAGTTTCTACGATAAGAATGTAAACAGTTTCTTTAATCCTGCTCAGGAGACAAAAATAAATATTGCTGGAAATCGTGGCAAGGAATTGGAGTATACATTCTATACTGCTGCAAGATCTGGAGGAGATGGGAGAGTAAATAAATTAATTGATGCATACAACGAAATTGGTGTAAACCTCTACTATTTTACACCAAGGTCTGTATTTCGTACTTTCTTTTACAATGGAGAGGGTTTTGCATACATGATGACTAAGCACTTAAAAAGGCTAGAGTCAGGTGATTTTGCGGGAATCATGAAAAAACTTAAGGGAGTAAATATTGATCAGGTATCAGTAATGAAAGTGCTTGGTGAAAAAGTTGGAGACGAATTTGATAAAAATTTAGAAGATTTAATGTTGAAAGCTGGTGGTATCCTCTCAAAGGAGGAACTGGCAAGTTTCTCTTCAGTTCTTAAATCTGTCGAAAGGTACAAGAAATTAACAGAAAAATTTAGTGCACCATTTAGAGTCAAATCTTATATAAACACATATTTTGGGAATAGACTTAAGAAAGTTAGAGTCAAAGTTGCTAAATGGTTAATGTCTAATCCTACAATTCGAGATTTTTTTGCGAAAACAGGAGCTTCAAGATTACTTGGTACTTGGATAGCAAAAGGAGGAATTAAGACATTTTTACAATCAATTGTTACAGCAGTAGCAGGAGCTCTTGGTATCGTAGGAACACCTCTTGCAAGTGCCTTGATTTCTGCTCTTACTTGGGTTGCAACAGATTTTGCAATGAAAGTTCTTGCTCAGATGCTAGTTGTAGGAAAATATATGCTCTTGGGTATTTTAGGATTGATAGTTTTAATATTCTTTTGGGCTAGCGGTTCAGTAAAAAGCTTCAATAAAAATAATTATTCTTACTACAATGAGACACCTGGATCAATAATCCAGTGTTCCTTGTACGAAGAAAGAGATCTTGGTACTGGCGATGATGCTCCTTGGGGAGAGGCAATAATACCTCCTCCTTCTGGAGAGAGTTGTGTATTAGGTGCAGGATCCTTTTGGTGTTCGCAGGGATATAAGGATACAAAGGGGTGGAGTCACCAAAACATTGGTCATTTAATGCCAGTAGATTTAACAAGTGTTGGATATATATATGCTCCACAATTTTGTAGTACTGGAAATTGTAGTATAACAAGAATTGCGGTAATCAACTGTAGAGATGGTTCTAATGCAGGAGGAATTGTTGAATTAACTGCAAGTAATGGCTCTACAACTTACTTATTCAAACTTCTACATGTAAAACCTCTTGCTGGATTAGGAGAAAAATTGAGTGGTGGTCAACCAGTTGCTGTTGTACAGGACAGGCCAGAAGTAGAAAGAGGATGGTGTTGGACAGGTAAGCATTTACACTTAGAAACAAGACAAAATGGTGCAATTGTAGATCCACTAAAACTCCTTCAAAGTTTTAGTTGTAATGTACCTGATGAGTCTGGTTGTGCAAGACCATAGAGATAAGTTATTAAAATGCCCAAATGAAAATACAAGGAAGTAAAAAAACAGCATTTATTTTACTAGGTATTTTTGTTGCAATACTTGTAGTTGTGTTAGCTTTTGTTCTTTTCTCAGGAATAAGAAAAAAATATCCAGAAGATCCTGTAAAAATGAAAAACCTTGGAAGTAGTAACCAACAAGTGGAAATTAAATCTCTTGATTTTCAGATAGAGGATAAGGAGTTACCTCTCTATTCGGTAAAACCTAAAATACACATAAGCCAGGTAGAACAAATGATTGATAGGATGGGACTATCTTTGCAAAAGAAGGAAATTGTAAAAGATAGCTATATTGAGTGGAGTGATGGTGAAAATACATTTGTATATGACTCTGTACTGGATTCTGTATCTTTTCAACTAAGTAGAAGAATATCTCTTGAGAGAGGCGAATTATCTTTCAGTGCTGCTTTTAAGAGATATTTTGACTTAGAATATGAATTTAAATTGGTAAGAGAAAGAAAGAATCTCGATGGAGGTATAACATATTATGGTTCAAGACTAATTGATGGTGTTCAAATGGAATATGGTGCAAATTATGAATACACTGATATTCTTAGCTTTAATACTCAGGGGAATTTAGAATCTGGTAAATTACTTCTTGCAGAAATAGAAAAACATGCTTACTATTTACCATTGATAAACAAAAGAGAGTTAAATGAATATATAAATACAAGAGGATATCCTAAGGAACATTACATAGATACTTCGGTATTGGCAGACATTCTAGAATTAGACTATCTTGATGAAGAATGGTCTAAGATAGAAAGTACTCTTGAAGATTGTAGAGCAAGAACTCTCGAGACAGTATTTCTCTACAAAACATCTAACCAAGGATATTTGTTACCAGTATTTAAAATACTTTCAAATTGTAAGGTTGTTGCATCAGGAAGTGAGTATACAGTACCTACAACGTTCTATGTTAATGCTGTAGATCCTAGATATGTCTCATTGTAATAATCGTTGTGATACAATATTGAAATGAAAATTTTAAGACCTTTACAGATTACAATTCTATCAACAGTAATTCTTATACTGTTTTCTTCAATTAGCTACGCCATGGATATAGTTGGAAGGGATAGTATTAAATTAGATGATGCATTAGCAGAAAAAGAGATTCTTTTCTCTCAACCTAGGAAAATTTACATAACACAGGTTAATAGTAAGAATAGAAATATAAAAAATGATACAAAGGCATGGATTAGATCTATATATTACTACAGTATAACTCGTCTAAAACTAAATGATATTCCATACAACTATCTAATAGACAAAAGTGGAAATGTATTTGAAGTATCAAAGGGAGGAGTTGGTGCAAACCCTGGATTAGAAGCGGGAGATAATATTGTATTAATAGGAATTTTGGATAGTAATACTGTTCTTACTCCAAGAACAGAGTCTTCATTGGTAGATCTAGTTG
>CAYMBI010000004.1:0-17811 GCA_964388655.1 uncultured Candidatus Saccharibacteria bacterium
GTATGGGATTCGAAAAGAATGTTTGAGAAACGTTGGCGGTGGAATTTTTATTCTTGATACTAAAGAGGTTACAGAGGAGATTGTTGAAAAAATTTTTAACAGATTAGGAGGGTATGTTAGATATGGTCATGTGATAGAGGATTTAGATTCTTTTCTTCCTTCTTTTAGGGAAATGAAGAAAATAACATTTGGAGTATCGTATATTAGTAATATCGATGGTGAAAAAAAGAGCATTGTTAAGTTATCAAATGATATTAAGAGATTTTTTAAAAGTATAGGAATTTCCTCAAGATTTTTAATACCAAAAGGTACTCAACTGAATGAAGCACAGATAAGGAAAAATGATATCTTACACGAAGGTTTTGAATTCTGTATATTTGATACTAATGAGACCCAAATGTATGGAAGAACTCTTGGGATTCAAGATGTAGAGGGTTTTGTACATAGGGATTTGGATAAGCCTGTATCCGATTATCAGATGGGCGTATTACCACAAAAATTAGCTCGTATAATGTGTAATTTGACTTCTCTAAAAAGTGGTATATTGTGGGATCCATTTTGTGGTAGTGGTACCATTCTTATGGAGGCCGCTATGCTTGGTTTTGATGTATTAGGTTCAGATATTGATATTAAAGCTATCGAGAATTCAGACAAGAATATACAGTGGATGAGAGATGAAAACCTTATTACAGGTATTAAGTATAATCTTTTTCAATTAGATATCAATAATGTTGAAAAAAGAATAATTAAGGATTTAAAAAGAACAAAAATAAATGCAGTGGTGTGTGAACCATTCATGGGCCCTCCTCAGAGAAAAGAGATAACAGAGAGTAAAGCAGAGTTACTTCTTAAAGATGTTGAAAAATTGTATACCTCTCTTTTTAAAGTATTAAATGAAATTTCATACTTAGGTTTTAAATTAGTACTAGTAATCCCTTCATACAAGACAAGCAAGGGTGAGAAAACAATAAATATTTCTTTGTTTGCACAGAAGAAATGGGAAGTATTAAACAAGAAATATACAAAAGGGGACTTGAAATGGAGGCGAAATAATAGTATTATCACAAGGAATATTTTCGTACTATCTAAAAGATAATATTTAAGTTAAATACACAGAGAAATGTCACATGTAGTAGGAGCTGGTAGTGTCTCAATGGGGTCAAATGTTGCAGGGAAGAGACTCGGAGTAAAGAAGTTTGAGGGTGAGAGAGTAAAATCAGGAAACATTATCGTTAAGCAGAGAGGATCTGTGTATCATCCTGGTAAAAACACATATATGGCAAAAGATTTTTCTATTCATGCTAAGATTGAGGGGGTAGTCAAATTTAGAAGAATGAGTGGCTACAAAAGAGGACAGTACTACATTGATGTGGTAGAATCTCTTTAAAGATTCATGACTAAGCAGCATTTCATTCAAATAGAAAGCAAGAATGCATTGTTAGAACTACTTAAGGAGGGTAGGGAATTTGAACGTATATATCTTGCTAGTACTGCTTTTAGAGATGAAAAAACAAAAGAAATAGTAGATCTTGCAAACTCTAAGAATATTCCTCTTATACGTGTACCAAGAAAAACTCTTACAAGAAGACTAAAAGCTTCTAATTCAGAGAGTGTAGTGGGAATGATGATTTCTCAAAACTATTGGTCGTTAGAAGATTTGTTGGAGAGTATATACTCTGAAAACAAAATGCCTTTTTTCTTAATTCTTGACAACCTGAAATATACTCAGAATATCGGAGCTATAATGAGAACGGCTTTTGCGGTTGGGGTTAATGGAATAATAACTGCCCCAAGTGATGTTGCTTTGGTTAATGATGAAACAATGAGAATTTCTATGGGAGCTGCAGAAAGAATTCCAATAGTTGAAATGAGTCTTTTTACAGCTGTAAAAGAATTACAAAAGAATGATATTAAGGTCTTTGCGGTACATATGGAAGGAGATAATTACTTTGAAAGTAACCTTAAAGGGCCCTGTGCCTTTATTGTTGGTGCTGAAGATGTTGGTATCTCCACTGGTATGCTGGAAAGGGCAGATGAAAAAATCTCAATTCCTATGAGGGAAGGAATTGGTTCCTTGAATGTAAGCGTAAGTGCTGCAATATTAATGTATGAGAAGTTAAGACAAGAAGTTTCTTAGTCCTCAATTTCTAATCCAAGTTTTCTTAATATATCCTCTAAATCTGCTTTTGTAACAAATCTAATTTGTATTTTCCCACCTTTACTCATTTTTTTAATTGTTGTTGTATATCCTAATTTTTTTGTTAATCCTTCAGCATAAAGTAATAGGTCGGGATTGGAAGTTTGAACACCAGTATACTTACCTTTTCTGTTGTAATTGATCTTCCTTACTAAAGACTCTGTTTGTCTAACACTTAAGCCTCTTTTTATTACAATATCAGTTGCAGCTATTAAGGATTCTTCATCCCTTATCCCCAGTAATGCTCTGGCGTGACCTTCACTAATTGATTCATTTAAGATAACTTCTTTTACCTCATTGGGTAACTTCAGCAACCTAATCTTGTTAGTAACTGTTACTCTGTTTAGACCAACTTTTTTTGCAATTTCATCCTGAGAAAGTCCAAACTCATCTTGTAGTTGAAGGAATGAGTATGCCTCTTCAAGAGGGTTTAGGTCTTTTCTTTGGATATTTTCTATTAATGCTAATTCAAGCATTTCCTGTGGAGAGGAATCCTTTATAACGACGGGTACATATTTAAAACCAGCCAGTTGTGCAGCTCTATATCTCCTTTCCCCAGCTATAATAAAGTAATTCTCTGCAGAAGATTTGTCCTTCGTAATGATTAAAGGCTGTATTATTCCATGCTCTCGTATCGAATCTGCAATACTTATTAATTCCTCAGGATCAATGTTCATCCTTGGTTGAAATGGATTAGGTGATATCCTATTTATGTCAAACTTCTCCCTATATGCACTGCTAGAGTTATCAATCTCATTTGCACTTATCAATGCAGCTAATCCTTTTCCTAATCTTTCTTCTGACATATTTTTATATTAACAATTTAAAAGAATCTTTCTATAAATTCATCAGCTAAATCTTCATACGCCTGAGCTCCTGTGGATTTAGAATCATATTGAAATATTGTTTTTCCATGGGAAGGAGCTTCTGATAGCCTTACGTTCCTTGGAACTATAGATTTAAAAGCACTTTCTTTAAAAAATTCTTGTACATCACTTACAACGCTTGAGGACAGTTTTGTTCTACTGTCATACATAGTTAGTATTACTCCCCCAATTGAAAGAGAGGGGTTTATACCTTTTATCAATTTTGTCGTCTCTATTAGCTGTCCTAGGCCTTCTAGCGCGAAGTATTCACACTGGATAGGTATGAGTAGTTTGTCTGCAGCACTTAAGGCATTTATTGTTAATAATCCGAGTGATGGAGGACAATCTATTAGAACAATATCTATACTCTTCTCGACTTTTGTTAATGCTTTTCTAAGTAATGTTTCTCTTGCTAACATATTAACCATTTCAATCTCTGCTCCTGCTAATGAAAGATGTGAGGGTACTAAAAAAAGATTAGGGGTAGAAGTAGTAACAAAAACAGATGGTATCTCAGTAGAATTTACCAATACATCGTAAATACTTTTGTATGGAGCTTCTTGAGTTGAATTCCAGCTCTGTTTGTCAAATTGCTGTGTAAAGCCGACACCAGAGGAAAGATTTGCCTGAGGATCTAAGTCGATAAGGAGAACCTTTTTACCCTTGTTGGCAAGTGCTGCCCCAAGATTTATTGTAGTAGTAGTTTTACCTACACCTCCTTTTTGGTTTGCAATTACGAATATTTTCATCTGTATAATCTATCATGTTTCACGAATGGAGTCTATAATCCGTAGTTCTCATGAGTAACCAATCTAAACTCTGAAAATGGAAAGTAAACAATCCATGCTTTCCCCTTAATTCTTTCTTTGGATATTGGTCCGAACTCTCTAGAATCAGAACTGTTTGGTCTGTTATCACCTGATACAAAATATTGTCCCTCTGGAACGATAATGCTTTGACCTTCGTGAATATACGAGCCTCCATTTGTTATTACAGAATCTGCTAAATAGTTTGATTCATCTAATTTTTCGCCATTGATATATATACTTCCGTCTTTAATCATTACTTCATCACCAGGAATACCTATGATTCTCTTTATGAAATCTTGTGTATCAGAATATTTGAATATGACAACGTCTCCTCTTTGTGGATCTGTAAATCTGTAGGTTATTTTGTTGGCCATTAAGTATTCACCATTTTTGTATGTAGGATACATAGAGTTACCGACAACTTCGTGTGGTGTCATGATAAAAAGATACAATACAACTGCTAAAACTAAGGCAACAACAACCGTTTCAATGAAAGATGAGATAAAGCTTCCGACAGACGCAAAAACTTCAGTTGCTTTGATCTTGCCACTTACTTCACTCTCTGATGATTCGTACATTCTTTTGGGGCATAAATTTAAGAATTGGTACCGCTACGGGGAATCGAACCCCGGTTTACAGGATGAAAACCTGTCGTCCTAGTCCACTAGACGATAGCGGCTTACCTGAAGTAGATTTTACTACACTAAGGCTTTTTTGGAAAGTTCTTTTAGGAATTGCTGCTCTTCTTGAAAGCTAGCTCTTTGATATTCATTTAACTCTTTGTTAAAGATATATCTTCGCTTACATTTACACTCTACCATTTCTCTTCTCTCAGAGATTTTTCCTATTCTTTTGGCTTTATCCAATTGATTTGTACATCCTACACACAATCTTTTTTCTAAAAGTACTTTCTGGAAGGGAGATATAATTTTTTTATACATGATTTTGTTTAAGTAAATATATTTGCCGAAGACAGGAGTTGAACCTGCACTGGGAATTATCCCAACATGCTCCTAAGGCATGTGCGTCTGCCAGTTTCGCCACTTCGGCTGAACAGGCATATTTTACTAAAGAAAGGATATTTTTTCAAAAAAAGATTAGCTTTCCTCTAGAGCTCCAAATATTTTCCCATACACCTTAACACATCCCTTCTCGGTATATTTTGCATTTGAAAGGACATCTTTCTGTGTAAGTGATTCTTCTACAATGTCATCTCTTAAATCATCAAAGGGAAGATGTTTTTTCATTGGTTGAACATTAGAGGTATCTACTTCTTGTAACTGCTTTGCAGACTCTAATATTGTTTGCATTTGAGGTGTAAATTTCTCTAACTCTTCATCAGAGAGAGTAATTCTAGAGAGTTCTGCTATATGTTTTAATGTCTTTTTATCCATTTAATTTCTCTATTAAAATTGATCTTGCACTATTTGGGTCTGCTGTGCCTTTTGATTTCTGCATTACCTGGCCGACAAGAAATCCTAAGGAGGCTTGTTTACCAGCCTTAAAGTCGTTTACTGCCTTCTGGTTTTCCGTTATTACGTCTTCTACTATTAAGTGAAGCTTTTCTGTTGTATTTTTAGCTTCTGTTTTAGCTTTTGTAATTAAATCTCCTAAGTCTATCTTTTTTTCAATAGATTCTCTTAATAGCTCTTCTGCTTTGTTTCTTGTAAGTATTTTTTCTTCAAATTCTACTATTAATTTTGCTAAATCTTCCTTTCTAATATTTTCCTCTGTTATATCTAGATTATTATCATTGGCGATAGAGAAAACAGCACCTGTCAACCAATTAGCACATGCTTTTGCTGCCCTCTTTTTTTCTAAACTCTTTGAAACAAGAGAGAGTACAGATTCGTAATATACAGAAATCTCTCTGTCGGATGTTAAAACATTTGCATCATATTCTGAAAGTTCGTAATCATTTATGTATCTATCTCTTTTTTCATCAGGTAGTTCTATCATTTCTTCGGAGATTCTTTCTATATCCTTATCAGTGACTTCAATAACGGGGATATCAGGTTCTGGCATATATCTGTAGTCATCTGCTGTTTCTTTGGATCTTTGGAATACCGTAATAGATTTGTTTGCATCCCATCCTCTTGTTTGCTGTTTAATTTCTTTCCCTTCTTCAATTTCTTTTATTAATCTCTCAACCTCGTATTCTATAGATTTTTCTACGGCAGAGATAGATCCAATATTTTTTATTTCTACCTTAGGATTAAGCTTGTAATTACCAATTGGTAAAATTTTTCCATCTTTGTATTCCCACTTTCCTTTCTCCTGCACAGATATATTTGGTTCGCATCTCATTTGGCCTTTTTCCATGTCTGCATCTGATATGCCCAAGTATCTAGCAATCTGTCTAATTTTTGTAGCTAATTCTTTTGCTTGATATGCACTTCTAATGTTTGGTTTAGTTACTAATTCAATTAGAGGCATACCTGATTTATTGTAATCAATCAATGAGTATTCTAAGCCACTGTTTATCTCTGTATGATGAGTTGATTTCGCAACATCTTCTTCTTGGTGTATCCTCTCAATCTCTATTCTGTATTTTTTACCATCTTCATCCCTTATCTCAATGTATCCGTCTGAACATATTGGTCTTTTATACTGACTAATCTGATATCCTTTTGGTAAATCTGGATAGAAGTAATGTTTTCTATCGAAATGTATTTCTTTTTCAATGTCACAGTTAGTAGCTAATCCAAGTAGAATACAAAGTTCAATAGCCCTTTTATTTGGTACGGGTAGTGCTCCAGGTAATCCTAAACATACTGGGCAAACTTGTGTATTTGGTTCTTTATGAAAGTATTTAGTTCCACAACCACAAAACATCTTACTATTAGTTTTTGTCTGTATGTGTATTTCTAATCCAATTATTACATCGTATTTTTGTGATTTCACTTGTATTTTTGCTTAATTAAAGAAATATTTTGATATCTGTATCTTCACTAGATATATTATCACTTTCGTCTGGAATGATGTAGTAGGTTCCCCTTCCTCTACCCCTTGCTTCAATATATTTTTTCTCCAATAGTTCTTTTAAATCTCTATATGAAGTCATAAAGGAAACTCCCATCATTTTCGTATATTCATGTCTTGTTATTTTAGCATTGTTGTAAAGATATTCTACTACTTTCCTCTGTCTTGGATTTAAATCTTTTCCAATCTTTTTGCTTATTTTAACCTTATCTTCATATGTTTGAGAGAATTCCTTTGAAAGCTCGATAGCAGTTAATGAAAGAGTATACAGTACTGCCTCTATAAAGATTGTTAAATCTCTTTTTCCTTTTGATATTCTGAAAGCAGATTCAATATCTTCACTAATCAAATACATAGCTTTGGAGTAAGGTATGAGGTTGTGCGGATTTAATCCATATATTTTTGCTAAAGCTTTTACCGTTAATATAGCGGTTACTTGGTTTCCCGCAAAAAATGGAGCCTTATCAATATATTCATACAAGAGTATTGAAAGTTGTATTAGTTTATGAATTCCCGCTTCTGAGCTTGCAATCCATGTAAAAATATCATTAAAATGATCTTTCATGTCAATGTTTGGGTAGTAATCTCTAAGCTTATACCAGTTATCATACAAATCATACGGTTTTTCAGAAAATGTCTTTATTCTAGCTAAATCCCAGTCTTCGACAATATTTTTCATCAGGATCTTGTTTAAGTGTGTGGATAGCTCAATGGATGGCTTGAGTGCGCTTTTTATAGTATATGTGTCAAGAAAGTCTTGAGCATTTTTGAAGTTGGTAAATATTCTTAGCTTACTTCTGTATGAGGGTAATACCTGCCCTCTTTCAACAGTCAGAGCTTTGTTGTAACCGATTGAATATGAAATTAACTCTCCTAGCTTATCTATTTCATCTGTACGATATTTTTCCTTCAACTGTAAAAGAGTAGATGAAGGCATTGGAGTATTTTTAATTTTGTCTATACTAAGCTCATATTTAACAATGTAGCTGAGTATTAAATTTGTTATTGTATATTTTGGTATGTTCATATTTTTCAAAAGCTGATGGAAGGATTCGAACCTTCGACCTGTCCCTTACGAAGGGAATGCTCTACCAGCTGAGCTACATCAGCAATGCGTAACGCAATTGTAACAGAGAAAATATGTAGAATCAAGAAAAAGCGAGAGACGGGATTCGAACCCGCGACCTTCTCCTTGGGAAGGAGACATTCTAGCCAGCTGAACTACTCTCGCAACTTTTAGATTTTATATCTAAAAGCCTTTTAATTCAATATATTTAAACAACAGCACCTTTAATTTCTTTCCAATCATTATTTAGCTTGAAACCAATTTCTTTGGCTACTTCACTGGTTACTTCTCCATCTTTCTTAACTTCATTTACAACCTTATCAACTAATCTCTTGTATCCTTCCCAATCAATATTTTTCCCTGCCTCTCTTAAATCAGCAACTTTCTTTACTAACTGTCTCTTTGCTTTTCTGTAATACTTTTCAGCTTTATCTCCTGTTTCCTCTGCAAATCTTTTTATATCTGCTCTTGTTTCTGCTCCAGATTTAGGAGCAAGTAAGATACCAGCAGTAACTCCAACTACTGCTCCAAAGATTAAACCCTTGAAAAAATCATCGGATGAACTCATTTTAAAAAGATAACAAATTAATATATATCTATTGTACATGAGATATACTATTAAATCTAGAGATTAAATCTAGAGATTAAATCTAGAGATTAAATCTTTTTATCAAGTTATATCCCAGAGAAATAAATAGGCTAATACCAATCAAAGACACGATTATCAAAAGAGGGGAGACTGAAGGTTGTGTTATTACTGATATATCTGTATCAATCTCTTCAGTAGTAGTTTCTTCTATTTCTACAAATTGATCAGGATCCTCTATTTGAGCGTGTGAGTATGAAATTGAAAAAGAAAAAAGAAAAAATATTGTGATTGCAATCATAAAGATTCTCATTGTAATATCATATATCATATTTTTAGATATATGTAGTATGGTATTTCCAGATATTGAATTAGAAAAGAAACTTTGGAAGAAAGGTTTTAAATATGTAGTAGGTATAGATGAGGCAGGAAGGGGTCCTCTTGCTGGTCCTGTTTGTGCAGGGGCTGTATTAATTGATGAAAATACTCAATTACATCCTTTTGTAAGAGATAGTAAGAAGATGACTGAGAAAAGAAGAGAGGAAGTTTTTGAATATATAAAAGAGAATTGTTTGGCATATGGTATTGCAATGATTGATTCTTTTGTAATTGATGAGCTTGGCATACAAGAAGCTGTTAAAATGGCTATGGAGGAAGCTCTAAGGCAGATAGAAGAAAAGATAAAGAGTAGGGTAGACTATTTAATAGTTGATGGTACCAACGTAAGTACCATTTCTGGATATCATATGGAAAAGATTAAAGCAGGGGATTTGAAACATTACTCTATTTCTGCTGCATCTATATTAGCAAAGGTATCTAGGGATAGGTATATGAAAGAAATAGCCAAGGAATTTCCAGTATATTGTTTTGAAAAGCATGTTGGATACGGTACTAAACTGCATATGGAAACTTTAATTAAGTATGGACCTTGTAGTCTTCATAGGAAGTCTTTTGCTCCTGTAAAGAAACTAATTAAAGAAAGCTTGTAAAAATTAGTATTAAAGGGTTATAATCATATTCGTTACGGGCCGCTAGCTCATCAGGTTAGAGCAACTGCCTTTTAAGCAGTAGGTGCTGAGTTCGAGTCTCAGGCGGCTCACTTTTCCCTATTTAAAAATCTCTAATATTTAGGTATACTCAACTATTAGATTTACTCTATTGTTTTGATGATAAAGAACCTAGTATTGATAATTAGTATTATACTGTTATCAGTAGTATTGATTCTTTTCTCATATCTTCTTAAAGAACCAGATTTGTGTTGTAAGTATGAAATATGTACGAAGTTTACCAATATATGCGAAAATTCAAAATCGGTATTTCAATTAAAAACACAAGAAGGAGTTAAAATATATCTTGATAATGTTAAACAGGGAGATGAAGTAGAATTAGGATATATAATTAAGGGTAGTGTAGTGGGAGATTGGTATTTTGAAGGAGAGTTCCCTGTCAGAGTTTTAAACGAGGAGATGGAAGTGATTGAAACTTTAATTGCCTTCGCGAAGGGGGATTGGATGACCTCAGAAATAGTACCTTTTGAATTGGAAGTAGATTTGCCAATAGTGGCGGATTCATATGTTGTTTTGAGATTTGAAAAGAGTAACCCTTCTGGTTTAATAGATAACTATGATTATGCGGATTTGCAAATCTTGGTTAAAACAACAAATGAAGCCTTAGAAGTGAATGTGTACTTCCCGAATGAAAAGATGGGTTCTACTTCTGATTGTACCTTAGTATATCCAGTTAAAAGGGTTATACCGTACACCAAAGAAGTTGGAAGAGCAGCCTTGGAACAACTTTTTAAAGGAGTTACTACTGAAGAAGAAGATTTAGGATATTTTACAAATGTTAATGAGGGCGTAAAAATACAGAGTTTAACAATTTCGAATGGAGTTGCCAGAGTTGATTTAAGTGCAGAATTGGAAAAAGAAGTTGGCGGTAGTTGTATGGTTACAAATATTAGGGAGCAGATCAGTAGGACATTAGAACAATTTCCGACAGTAAATACAGTAATAATTTCTGTAGACGGGCGAACAGAGGATATCCTACAGCCTTAGGATTGATTCTCCTCTAATGCTTTGGCAGCATTTAATATTGTTTGTTCATCAAGATGTTTTCCAATGAACTGTATTCCTGTTGGCATATTTTCTGATTTTCCGTTTGGTATCGAAATACCAGGTAATCCTGCCTCAGAGCTACCTTCTGCTAATACATCAGCTATTTCACCAAAAAGTGGGTTATCTGCATCTTTCTCATGTAATGCAATCGAAGGAGTTGTTGGAGATACTATACAGTCATAATCTTTTAATATCTTGTCTAAATCTTCTTTAATTAATTGTCTAACTTGCTCAGATTTCTTAAAGTATTCATCTGCGTATCCAGCCGAGAGAGAGTAAGTACCAGTCATTACTCTTCTCTTTGGTTCTTCTCCAAAACCCTCACCTCTCGTAGATTCGTAGTATGCTTTTACACTTGATTTCTCTTTCCCTTCTAGCCCATATCTTGTTCCATCATATCTTGCAAGGTTTGATGATACTTCACTTCTACAAGTGATTGTATATACAGCCATTGCAAATTTAGGATCCAATATATTTACATATTCTACGGTAGCTCCAAGTTTCTTGAGTATATTTATGCTTTTCTCAAAATTGGCAACTACTCCTGGTTCTAGCTCAAGCTCAAGATATTCCTTTGGTATTGCTAGTTTCATACCTTTAATCTTTGAAGGATTAAGTTGTGATAGATAGTCAGGTGTAGACTCTTTGTATGTAGTAAAGTCTTTTGGATCATATCCTGCTATTACAGAAAGTATTAATGCACTATCCTCGACACTCTTTACTAATGGTCCTGGACTATCAAGTGAAGATCCCATTGCTAAGACACCATATCTTGAAACTCTTCCGTAAGTTGGTTTGAGTCCTACTATTCCACACCAAGAAGCAGGAAGTCTAATAGAGCCTGCTGTTTCTGTTCCAATTGCTCCTGCACAAAGATCTGCAGCAACAGCAGCCGAAGATCCACCAGAAGAGCCCCCTGGTAATCTGTCAAAATCAAAAGGATTTTTTGTTCTTCCGTAGTAGGAAGTTATTGTTGATGATCCATGACAGAATTGATCTAGATTTGTCTTTCCTAGAAGTATGCTCCCTTCCTTAAGTAGTCTTTTTGTTACAGTTGATTCATATACTGGTTTGTATCCATCAAGAATATGTGACGCTGCTGTTGTTAGCCTGTCTTTAGTTGAAAAGATGTCTTTTACTGCAATTGGAATACCACCAAGTTTCTTTTGTGATTCTGTTTTGAAATTACTATCAAAGTTCTTTGCTTCACTTAAAGCCTCTTCTTTGAATACTGTAATGTATGAATTCAATTCTTTATCTTTTTCCTCTATTTTTCCTAGATAGTATTTCACCAACTCCTCGGCAGAGAATTCCTTTTTGAGTAACTTCTCTCTTATCTTTACAATACTTAAATTTTCCACGAGATCCGTTCCTTAGATTAACAACTGAATTCTATCAGAATTTTAGAAATGTTAAAACTAAAAAAATACAGAACAAGGGTAAAAGAGTCCCCAGTATTACTTGAGGGTATGTGTGTCTCTTGAGCTCAACTCTAGACCAAGCAATAAAAGGAAGTAGAGCGAAGAGTAAGTAATAATAGTCGTTATTCAGAAGATATATTGCAGTAAAAATGGAAAGAGTGCTCCATATCATATGGTAGCTAATTTTCCAAAACAGGGTAATAAAAAATCCCAATATGAATGTCAGATTAACAATAGAGTATATTATTATTAAAGTACTATTACCTAAATATATACTTGTAATTAGTGATATTAAAAGGCTTGCGAATATCGTTAAGAAAAGTCTTGGTCTTTCCTCTCTTTTTGTTACATTTATATCAGATGTTATACCTAAAATATTAAAAAGTATTATCGCAGAAATCGGGGCTAAGAAAGTAAAGGTAATCAATACTAGTAATGGTAGGAGTGAGAGCTGTGTATGTATACCAAAGGTTATAGCTGCAAATACAATTAATCCAATCATTACTATTTTTGAGAAAAAGTTCGCAATTGCTTTTCTATATTTCATTGAAGATATACTAAGAATTAAAAGAGAGCCAATAACAAAGAATATACAAGAAAAAAAATTGGATGTTTCTATACCTATTATATACTCTTTATCTATTCTAATGGTATTCATCAGTAATCTTATCGTAGCATATCCAACAAAATAGAGACCTGTTAACAGACCTTTCTTTTTTACAGGGGTTTTTAAAAGAAAAAAGAAAAGCAGGAGCAAAGAGAGTGATTCATAAAGAAATACAGGGTGAAATGTTGTGTATTGTTCGTATCCTTGCAACCTTTTCTCTAATGGGATTTCTATTGCCCATGGTAGTTTAGATGGTTTTCCATACAACTCATTATTAAAGTAATTCCCAATTCTCCCGATTGCCTGTATTAATGGAAGAAATACGAAGAGGGCGTCTGAGAGTTCAAAAAGTTTTACCTTTTTTCTCAAGGAAAGAATCCACAAAGCTAAGAGTATACCCAGAAGAGCTCCATAGAAAGCTAATCCACCATCCCAAATATGAAAAATCCTTACTGTTTGATTTTGTATTTCTTCGATATTATGTAAAAGGAATACTATTCTTGCACCCAACAGAGTTAGAAAGCTAATGAAAAGATAGTCCAAATTTGAAAATAGGAGAGTTTTCTTTCTAAGAAGTTCAATTCCCAAAATAATTGCAGCGCCAATTATTAATCCATATATACTCATACTTTCAATAGAGGTGATTTATTTTTATTCTCTATTATAACCAATCGATGAAGTGCTCTTGTTACCGCTACATAAAAAAGTCTTGTTGAAAGCTCTGTATCTGGATATGTATCTTTGTTTACATCTAGAATTATAACTGTATCGAACTCTAATCCTTTTGCATCTTCCACTGTTAATATTAGTAGACCTGTTTTGTAGTCATTTATTGTGTAATCAACTATATCCCTTTTGAGATAATTTTCGTATTCTATTATTTTCTCATATGTTTGTTTAGTATGTTCTTTGTCTTTACATATCAAAGCACATGTTACAGATCCTTTTTCAAATTCTTTTTTAATCATTTCCACTAAATTTTTAGTTTCTCTGTCGCTTAAATCTTTTATTCCTTTGCTATGTTCAATCACCCTTATGTCCTCACCATGTCTTAATATGGCTTCTGGTAGTTTGTAACTTTTAGGGAACCTATCTCTAAATATTTTGTTTGCATACTCTATTATCTCCAAGGTTGTTCTGTAACATCTGTTTAATTGATGATATGAATATTTTTCTAAATTCCATTTCTCAAAAAGTTCAATGACTTGCTCCCAATTTTTTATGTAAAAGGGAGGAATTACTGATTGAGCTAAATCTCCAGCAATTGTTACATTTTGCTTCTTAGCTACCTGAAGTAGAGTAAGTATTTGAACTAAACTCAAATCTTGAGCTTCATCAATCATGATATACTCTTTTTCATGTTCTTTATGCCCATGAATTTTTAAATGTAAATATACAATTGGAGCTAAATCTTCCATCCTGTAAGTTTTTTGTTTTCCTGATCTAGAAACTCCCTCAAGAGAGTATTTTGTGATATCCCTTTTAACGTATCCTTTCTTGAACATATTTCGGTATATCTCTATAGGGAGAGTTGAGGTTTCGAAATATTTAATTATTTCTTTTTTCTTTTGTAAGTCAACCTCGTATGAGTCTGTAAGATATCCTGTTTTTCTTTCTTTAAATTGCTTTTGAGCAAAAGCATATTCCAAAGAAAGATTCAATCTCTCATCCATTGTTATATATGGATACGTTTGCTTAAGTTCGTAATATCTTCTTCTTACAATATCTTTTCTTGAGTATGGGATATTTTCTAACAAATCAGATTCAAAATCTTCGAAGTATGAATCTAATATATTGATATATTCTAATGACCCCTTATATTCCTTTACTTCTAAATCTTCTTTTGATGGATGAAGAATGTACGAGTTATCCCAACCTAGGATGTTTTTTGCCCAAAACATATATGTATTTGCTTCTACCCCATCTACTCCTAGACTAGGAAGTACATCCGCTATGTAATCTAGAAATATTTTGTTCGGACCAATTATTAGACTCTTTTCAGGCCTAATTTTGTCTTTGTACGTGTAGAAAAGATAGGCCAATCTGTGGAGTAGTATTGTAGTTTTTCCACTACCAGCCACTCCTTGTATGATGACGGGTTTATCAATTTCCTCTCTGATTATATCGTTTTGTTGAGCTTGTATTGTGGCAACAATATCCTGCAATTTCTGTCCAAGTCTCTGGTTTAGTTGTGCAAGTAAAAATTCATCAGCTGCGATATTTCCTGTTTTAGCATCATAGATGTGCTTAAATCTTGCCTCAGAGATATTGAATTGCCTTTTCTGGACTAAGTTTCCCTCTCTAATACCACTTGGACTTTCATATGTAAGGTTGTTTGTCGGACCACTATTTTCATAGTAGATGTTGGCAATAGGAGCTCTCCAATCACTTATGAGTGGCCTAAATGTTTTTTGATCCATTAATGCGAATTTCCCGATGTATATTGGTAATATCCTTCTTTCTCCATTTAATTTGGTCTCAAATACTATTTTTCCAAAATATGGAGTATCAAGTTTTATTAATTCTCTATTTATCCTCTCAATACACTCTTCAATACTTTTTAGTATCTTGTTGTATATACCAACTGCATCTTTTCTTGCATCCAAGTCTGTTTCCATTTGTATTGCTTTTGCTTGTTCCTCAAGTTCAAGTTCCAAATCCTTCAACCTATCTATCATCTTTTTTGATGTAAAGGCATTAATCTCTGTGACAAGTTCTAAGTGAGGATATTCTTCTCTTTCTATATCGTTTTGTGGAATAACTTTACTAAAGTCGCTTATCTCATCTACCCGTGTGTATATTGGGTTTAGTTCTTTAGAGAATGTTTGCATTTGCATCAAAGGCAAATTTATGGCATCGGCATTTTACATTATACATTCAAATCTGTCTATCTACTTTTCAAAAGAGGTTGGCCTTTGTATTATTAGTTATGAATGCATCTTTAAAAGTAATTTTCTATATATTTTTCGTAGCAGTCATTTTCTACTTTGTTCAAGACAATTTTGGTATATTTGATATATCTTTTAGACAAAAAGGAGATCAAAGAAATTTTCAAAAGGAAGAGATTAAGGGAGAGAATACAGTAGAAATATACAACGAAGAGGGTGATCCCATTGTTGTGAAAGTTGATATAGCTGAGACAGAGGATCAAAGAAGAATTGGCCTATCTGGTAGAAGGAGTTTAGGAGATTATGAGGGAATGCTTTTTGTTATGGATGAGGTAGGAACTTATGCTTTTTGGATGAAGGATATGTTAATACCATTGGATATTATTTTTATAGATAGCAAATTCTTTATTGTAGATATAAAGGAGGAAGAACAACCCTGTGGCAGTGGATACTGTCCAAGTATATATTCTGATGTTCCATTTATGTATGTGTTGGAAGTTAATGCAGGGTTCGCAAAAGCTAACAGAATTGTAGTTGGTAATAGTATGGTGTTTAATATATCATCTAGTTTATAGTTAAGATTTTTCAAGTTACAAATGATACAGACTTTTATTGATTGGCTTGTTAGTATTATTACTACTTTAGGCTATCCTGGTGTTGCACTTTCAGTATTCATTGAGAGTTTCTTTGCTCCAGTTCCCAGTGAGATTATCTTACCTTTTTCTGGATTTGTAGCTTCTACGGGTGTACTTAACATATATTTAGTTATTACAATTGCAACAATCGCAGCATACTTAGGAACTCTCCCTTTTTATTTTATTGGTAGATGGGGGGAGAAGTTTGTTACAAAGTTTTTAGACAGGTATGGTAAATACTTATTTATCGATCGAGAAGAGGTAGATTGGGCATTTGGTTTGTTTGATAAGCATGGGAAAAAGATAGTCTTACTTGGGAGATTGATTCCAATTGTAAGGTCTCTTATTTCTTTCCCAGCGGGTGTTGCAAAGATGGATTTCTTCGTTTTTAGTTTGTTTACATTGATTGGGGCACTAATATGGAATACTCTTCTAACATATTCAGGATATTTGTTGGCTGACAACTGGGAAGTGGTAGGTGAGTTCATTTCAAAATATGAAAAGATAATACTAGGAGTATTCATAGTAACATTTGTTCTTTATCTTTTTATGAGGTATTTAAAAAGAAAAAGGGTTAAATAACACCTCTAAGAAGGCTTGCTCCTGTCATATCTGAAGGAGTAGGAATTCCCATGATATCCAATATAGTAGGTGTAATGTCTTTTAATGCTCCATATTGAAGATTTCTTGGAGGAATGTTTAAACCGGGTATCATTATTGGTACTGGATTAAGAGAGTGTTCGGTATCTACTTCCCCAGTGTCAAGATTTATTAATTCTTCTGCATTACCATGGTCAGAGGTTATAATAACGGCACCACCTCTTACTGTAAATGCTCTTACTAAGTCAGCAACACAGCTATCTACTATAGATATGGCTTTCATAGTGGCCTCCATATTTCCCGTATGTCCTACCATATCTGGATTGGCGTAATTTACAACAATGAAATCATAGATATTGGACTCGATTTTGTTAAGAAGTGTTGTAGTCATCGGTATTGCACTCATTTCTGGTCTTAAATCGTATGTAGGTACAGGTGGCGATGGAATTTCTATTCTATCCTCATTTGTATATCTAATTGGGACACCTCCATTAAAGAAATATGTAACATGAGGAAATTTTTCTGATTCTGCGATTCTTAACTGCTTTAGCCCATGTGAAGCTAAAATATTTCCAAGTGGGAAGTTAATATATTGCTTCGAGAAAAGAACTTTAGGAGGAAAATTTTTTCTATATTCAATCATACTAGCAAAATATATGGGATATATATTGTATCTTTTACACTCAGAGAAGTTGCTATCTACTAATGCTCTTGTCAATTGTAATGCCCTATCTGGTCTAAAGTTTAGAAAAAGTACTACATCTCTTGGTCTTATTTGACTGTCAGGAACTATTACAGTTGGTTCAACAAACTCATCAGTTATTTTGTTTGCATATGATCTCTGTATACACTGCTTGTATGTGCCACATGTTTTACCAATATTTTGAGTAAGCAAATCATATGCTCTTTGTGTTCTATCCCAGTTACCATTTCTATCCATTGCCCATGCTCTTCCACAAAGAGTCGCTATTTGCCCGAGTCCAGTTTGATTCATAACATCTTGTATTTGATCTAAGTATCCTTCTGCTGAATCTGGTGGA
>CAYMBI010000005.1:0-16148 GCA_964388655.1 uncultured Candidatus Saccharibacteria bacterium
TTACATCCATATAAATTGGTAAAGGATTTGAGAACCGGAATAGAAACTAGCAACGTGGAAAGTGTATTGGATGGAGAAATAGATGAATTTGTTGAAGCTCAAGTAAGAATACAGTAATATATGTTGTATAACCTAACTGCCTAGAATACATGGTACTCTTTGATACTGTTACAAAAAGATATAAAGAAGATATCACAGCATTAGAAGACGTCAACTTTGAAATAGAAGAAGGGGAGTTTTGTTTTGTTGTAGGTCCCTCTGGTGCAGGGAAATCAACAATTATGAGATTATTAATTAGAGAAGAAGTTCCTACTTCTGGAAGTATATTCTTTAGAGATATCGAAGTTCCCAAATTGACTAGAAGACTTCTTCCTGCATATAGACAAAAATTGGGTGTGGTCTTTCAGGATATAAAACTTCTTCAGAGTAAAACATTAGAAGAAAATATAGCCTTTGCATTAGAAATCCTTGATAAAAGCCCCAAAGAAATTGTAGATACTACGGATTATCTTTTAGATTTGGTTGGATTAAGAGATAGAAGAACTCTTTTTCCTGATGAGCTTTCTGGTGGTGAACAACAAAGAGGTGCTATAGCAAGAGCATTGGCAAACAAACCCGATTTATTTATTGCTGATGAACCCACAGGTAACCTAGACCAACAAAATGCACAACAAATATTAGAAATACTTAAAACTATCAATGCAACTGGTACTACCGTAATGGTAATTTCTCACGACTTCCACTTAGTTAATGGTTCAAAGGCTAGAACGATAAAGATTGTAAATGGAAGATTGGAAGAAGACTCTGGCAAAATTTCTGAACCCAAGAAAGAAGAAAAAGAGTTAATAAAAGGGGAGAAAAGAGAAAAAAGAAGTGTTCATCCAGAATTCAATAGTTTGAGCGATTCTTTGAAAGAAAAGTTTTTAAAATTTGCAATTAATTCTCCTGAGATTCTCTTAAATATTACAACTGGAGATCTAAAAAACATGAATCTAACGAAAGAAGAACACAAAGAATTAGAAATTTTTGTGAAAAATTATTTAAGTAAGAACACTAAAAATGTTTAGTACTACAAAACTATTAAAAGTTACCAGTAGAAATGTAAAAAGAAATAAATGGTTAACTGTTTCAACAATATTTGTTTCTGCGATTGTCTTTACACTCTCTTCTGTTTTCATCTCCATGTCTATTCTTACAAAAAAGGCAGTCGATTACTACGAACAAAAAGCACAAGTCATAGTCTTCTTTAAAAAAGGAACTCCTGAATCTGAAATTCTTACTTTTAGAGATAGTATTTACAATGCAGAACTGGTTGAACAGATTGAGTATGTTTCTCAGGAGCAGGCTTTAGAAATATATAGACAGGATTTCGCTGATAATCCAGATTTAATTTCTACTGTTACTGCAGATTCACTTCCCGCCAGCTTAGAAATTAGGGCTAAAGATATAGATTCCCTTTTGCAAGTAATCGAGAACATTAACAGGGCAAAGGAAATTAATGCTTCTGTTGATGAAGTAATGTACTTTAGGGATGTTGTAGAAAATATGCGAACTCTATCAAGAATTATTAACGTTGGCTCTATAATATTAATATCCGCCATGGCAATTGTAACAATATCTTTAATAAGAGTAACTATCGGTTTTAATATTAAACTTCATCAGGAAGAAATTGAAATCATGCATTTAGTTGGCAGTTCAGATAAATTTATTAGGACACCATTCATTCTTGAAGGAACCTTTTACGGATTAGTAGGAGGTTTAATTTCAGCTTTACTAATCATCGTACCTTGGTATATTGTAATTTTCTATTCTAGAGGTACCGATTTTGCATATTGGATTAATCAAGTTTTTATTGATTTTAAAATGCCATACCTAACTCAACCCACTCTCGCCTTTGTTCTGGTATACTTTTTAATACACATGTTGGCAGGCTCTCTACTTGGATTTTTTAGTAGCTATAGCGCTGTAAGGAAATATTTAAGTGAGTAAACAATGAAAAAAGTTATATTACTAATCACAATTGTAACCCTCACCTTTGTTACAGCAGTCAATTTTCCTGCAAAGAATACTGATGCTTCTTCTCTTTGTCCTTCAAATATGGATCCTGCTTCAAGAGAGTGTCTTGATTACCTAAGAGCTAAACTTGCAGAAGCGAACAAACAACAATCGGTTCTATCTAAAAAATTGGCAGATGAACAGTATCAACAGCTCTCTTTACAAGAGAAGATTAACTATATAAATCAACAAATAGCAGAAACTGAAAGAGTAATTAATACTTTACATATGGAGATTGCAGCACAAGATGTAGAAATCAATCTTCTAGCAAAAGAGATACAAGCAAAAGAAGATCAATTAAGTATATTAAGACAGGAAATTTATATTCTTAAGGAGGTTGTTAATCAAAGAGTTACAGAATCCTATAAATACTCATATATTGGTTTTTTGGAATTAATAATGGATGTTAAGAATATTGATACCGTGTTGAGAAAAACAAAATATTTAATTGAAACAAGAGAGAAGGATAAAAGCTCACTTGAAAGCTATGGTAAAAGAACAGAAGAACTTGAGAAAGAAGAAATACTACTTGCAGAAGAAAGGGCTGAATTACAAAGGAAGAGAAATGATATTGAAGTAGAAAAATCACGTTTAGTTGAAGAGAAAAACAGTCTTGCATCACAAAAAGCTGAAAGGGAAAGATTACTCGCAGAGTCACAAAGAAGAGGAAGAGAAATCCTTGCACAATTGGATACTTATAGAAATATGCAATCTTCATTTGATAATGCAATTATGGAATACATTGCTGCTCATGGAGACAAGATGGCTAATTATGGATGGGTTACAAAAGGAACATGGATAGGTACCGTAAAAGAGGGTTCAAGTGCTTGTAGTACTGGTACTCACCTACATTTCTCTATCGATACAATTGGTTCTTCTGCATGGGATGGTTGTGGTAAGGTTAATCCATTTGCAGGATACCTTGTGAAAAGTACTGACTACTGGTGGATGTCTGGATCTGGGTGGAAATATTTCTATATTACGAGCGGTAGTATGAGAGTACCTCTTGGTGGTACGGTAATACTTACAGGAGACGGATCAACCCACTCTGCAAGAGGAACATGTACGGCACCAAGATATGCAATTGATATAACAAGTACTCTTTGGACGAACATTCCTGTATACGCAGCTATGGATGGTAATCTAAGAAAGGGAGTCGATAGTTGTGGAGATCAGTACGCAATTATTGAGAATCCTAATACATGACTTAGGACTGCATACTTCCATATGAAGAGATAGGGTCTTTGCTAATTAGAAAAGTTTCTGCTAAACTTTCTTAACCTTAAACTATAAGTTTATTTTTAATTTTTCATATAGAGCCCAATGGCAAAAGCAAAAAGTAAAACAGAGAAGTCAGAAAAGATTTCAAAGCCCACAATTAGAATAAAGAAGCCTAATATTAAGATTAAATTTACAAAACCTAATTTAGGAAATTACAAAAGATTTAGTAAACCAGTATTAACTGTTCTTGTGGTATTGGTATCTTTCATCCTAGTTGATTTCCTTGTTCAGTATCTTAACAATGATTACAGTGTAGCTGTTGTTAATGGAACTAGAATCTCACGAAGTAAATATCATGCTAAATTAGAAAGCCTTTATGGCCAATCTGTTGCAAAACAAATGATTGATGAGGAAATAATTAGACAAGAAGCTAAAAATGCTGGTGTACAAGCTACCAAAGAAGAAATTCAGAACAGATTAGATGAAATTATTAGAAGTATAGGAGGTCAGGAAACATATGAAGCAGCACTAACTGCAAACAATCTTACAGAGCAGGAATTAAAGGATCAAATTGAATTAGACATTATTACAAAGAAAATCTTAGAGCCTTCAATAGAATATACAGATGAGGATGTCAAAGCATTCTTCGATCAATATAGTGCAATAATATTCCCAAATGAAACATCAGCTCTAGAAGAGGGAGAGAAACTTGACTATGAGAAGTTTAAAGACAAGACCAAAGATATTTTCCTACAACAAGAGGTTGAAAATCAGAAGTATACCTGGATTGATGGACTGTATACTGATTACAAGATACAAAATAATGCAACTGAAAAACCAAAGTACGGGATATTAACTACTACAATAAATATATTCAAGAATTTATTTAATAGTATAAATACAAACCAAGAATAGTTTTTTACTTGTAGTAAAAAGAAAGGGGGCCATAAGCCCCTTTTTTTTACTTCAACCCATTATCTGCAGGTTCAACTAATCCATAATCTCCACTCTTCCTCTTATAAAGCATTGATATTTTCCCAGTTTTCTTACTTCGAAACAGCAATTGATCGTATCCAAGAAGCTCCATTTTCTCTATTGCCTCTCCTTCCTCTAAAGGACTCATATCCTCTATTTTCTTTCTTACAGAAATACTAGGTACATAATCTGAATAATCATCTATACCATCTACTGGTCTACTATTTAGGGCATCCGCTTCTAATACTTTCCATGGTGTTGCTCCTTCCCAATATGCCTTCCTATCAATATACCTTCGAAGTCTTCTTGCTAGTGTATCAGATGCTTCATCAATATTAGCATACATATCAGAACCTGTTACTTCCACTCTAACCGTTGAATTTGGTAAGAACACATTAATATCAACCCTAAAATCATGTTCTACCCCCCTACTATTTGTATATTCTTTTAAAAATACTTCTATTCCTGTCGCTTCCTTCCATAGATGCTCATGTTTACCTATTTTATCGACTACATACTTTTTAATAGGTTCTGTTGGTTCCATTCCAACAAAACTTATTTTAATATCTTCTAGAGTCATGAGCTTGTTTTTTACAAGTTATATATTAATATCTTACATTAATATTGTTCCTTTATAAAATGGCAAACGATTGGTATAATACCCTATAATAAATTATACAAAGGTTCTATGGATAAAAAAGACAGTATACTTAATAATCCAGAAAGATATGTACTTGTAAGAAACAAAGAGCAAATACTTCAACTCTATGGAGATATCTTTGAGGAGTGTACAATTGATATACTACCCTTTTATATAGAAAGAGTGAATTCAAATACAAGTTCTATATTTAGATTTATTATAACCCCCTCAGGAGTAGTTGCAGTTGCATCAGAAGATAAAGAATACATTTGGGGTATTGATTTTGATTCTGAGGAAGGAATCTCTTTACTTGAACAATTAAATGTATCTTGCGCACAAATTAAATCAAGTGATATACATGATTTAATACCTACTTTAGAAACTGAAACACAAAAGTACTACCTTAGAATATTTCCTTACAATGACCAAAGAGCATCAGAGGTCCTTGTTTACGAATTAGAAAATAAATTTCTTGCTAGTAAACTGGAATAGTCCTTGCAGAATGAATAGTAGGAATATATAATAAGTCTGTACTATTGATATTCCGCGATAGCTCAATGGTAGAGCGAACGGCTGTTAACCGTTTGGTTCCAGGTTCGAGTCCTGGTCGCGGAGCCAATCATGACTATTCTGTGATTTTAGTATTACATCAAAGGGCTTTATCAAGTCATAGCTTAGCTTTTTCTCATCTAGAGTAAGGTTCTGAAGTGTAAGATTGATAATTTGTCTCTTTTGTTCCATTTCAGAACTTTCAAACAACTCCCCTGCTCTTTGGGCTAAAGATAGTATTGATTCTGCAAGGATATAATACTCTTCATCTGCTTTGCTAAGTTGCTCAATCTTTCTTTGAATTTTCTTAACCTCTTCTTGGTAGCTGTTCTTCCTTTCTGTATATTCACTATCAGTAATTCTCCACCTTGGAGATTTCTTCCCTTTCTTCTCTTTGATTGTATTCAGATTCTACCTCACAATACACGAAGCCAAATAGCCAAAATTAACTATTTGCTTCAATATTTTGTTTCCTTTGGGAAAGATATAAATCTTTGACGAGATTTTAACTGCCCGTAGGAAGCCCCAAAATATGAAGCTTGGGCAGTTATTGTTCTCCGTCGGTTCATAGTAATCCTATGCACTCTCGGACAAGTTTCTCACTTGTTGTAGAAATATTACAACAGTCTTCTAGAAATTTATAGTATTGTAGCTCTTAACTCTTCGTAGATTTTAGGATATTCATATTCTAATTGCTTAAATGCTACCATGTCGGAACAGGCATATTGATTAGTAATATCTTTCATTATAGCCCTAAATTCCACAATACCGATATTTTTACTCCCCCCAAGATTCTCTATTAGAGAATCAATCTTGCAACGAAAAGATGCCTGTGGTATCAGGGTGTACCCTGCAAAAATGTGTGCTTGAATTTCTATTCTCTTCTCTTCTTCTGGGGTGATAGATTTTCTAAAATCAAAATATTCTTCTTCAGAGGATATATTTTGGCTCTTAATAAAGCTTCCATGTAAAATATAGTGCCCAAATTCATGTGCTAATGTATACCTAGCCCTGGTCTCTTCATCCATATAAATATCACTGTCTATAACAATCTTATCAACACCATTGGTAGTAATATAGCTTTCAATACCATAGGTCCTTTTTAAATCCTTGTGTGTAATAATATTTATTCCATTCAGACATAAGAGGTTTTCTATCTCTACTGGTAGTGAAAGATCCGTCTCATATTGAGGTACAAAATTATTTACGACATCTATAATCTGATTATCCCTTAGAAACTTAATCCTCTGTCGGCTCATTTTCATCCCTAAGTTCTGAAATTAGTTGTAAAACCTTTTCCTTAGGGACATTATTATTTTTTGAAGCCCTTAGAAGAGCGGGTAGTAAATGTAAGTTTTTCTCAAACGAACTTTTTATATCTTCTGGAAACTCATTTCTGCTAATACTTGCTAAATCAAAGAATGCAACCCACTCCTCAGAATTTTCTTCAATGGAAAGAGCTTTTGCGATACCTCTTAATGTTTCATTCTTCTGTGGTGCAGGTATAATGTCATTTTCAAGTCTGCTAATGTATGCTGAATCAAGTCCAAACCTCTTGCAAAATTCCCTTAATGTATAACCCTGTGCAATTCTTCTACTTTGTATATATGAACCAAAGCTTTTATCCATTCCCTTTTTCATAAAAGTTATTGATAATAAGTATTATATAATATGTTGTACAATAAATACAACACCTTTGCAATGCCCTATAAATATTCCAAATTAAGTAGTTGCCTCACAATACCTAAATCAATATTAAAACTGTATTTCAAGTTCATGAATATGTCATATACGGGGAGTTTTTTCTACTCTCTGCTTTTCAATACAACATAAATCTATTTACCCAAGGTGTTATACTTTTTACAATATTTACAAAAGTACAACAACAATTTCTCTCTCTTTGATATACTATTAACCATGCATAAGAAAGATTTTTTCATATTCGGATCACTGCTCATACTACTCTCTTTTTCCTTTCTCTATAAATACAGAGAAGATATTAAATACTTCTTTGAAAAATCTGCTAATCCTCCATTAGGTGTATATATGGATTTAGAAAGATTAGAGCAACACAAGAAAGGGGAATGCTTAATTACATTTAGATGTGAGAATATAGCAATTGTTGAGTGCGATTGGAGTTGTGATAGACCACTAAGTACCTACTCATATATGAATTTAGATACTGGAGAAGTAATTGGATATTGTAGTAAATTTTGTGTTACAAAATTAGGAAGAAGTCTAAAATTCCTCTGTTCAGAGTGCTATCCAAAAGAGTGGACTTGTGAAATGTAAAGAAAAAAAGGGATGGACCTGGGGGTCTATATCTTCTTAAATATTTTTTCATTGACAATTTATTAGTTAAGGATAGAATTCATGATCTGAGTAAGAAGAAAGACAAGGAAAAGAGGGAACTATACAAAACTATTTCATATATATTAATGTTTTTTTTCTTTATACTAGGCTTTGTATTTGGAATTCTTTACAAAGTATTTTTCCCTACTTCAGAGGAAGTATCCTTCAAACAAACTAGAGCAGGAGGATATGAATTTATCAACCCCCTTATTGATTTTGAAACTACAGATTCGGCTAAAATAGGAAATTTGGTTAAACTAGAGAGTGATTTAAAACGATATGTGAATAAGAAAATTGATAATTACAAATTAAGTAACGTCTCTCATATCTCTATCTATTACAAAGATTTAAACTCTGGGGCATGGATTGGTATAAATGAAGATGAAACATTTTCACCTGCAAGCCTTTTGAAACTCCCAATCATGATTGCTACTTACAAATTAGCTGAATCCCAAAAAGATCTTTTAGAAAAAACTATAGTATTCACCAGAGAAGAAACTGGAGTAAAACAAAATATCCTACCAGAGAATCATCTCGAAGAAGGAAAGACATATACTCTAGATCAATTGATTGAGCAATTAATCAAATATTCCGACAATGATGCTCTATATCCAATAGAGCAACTAACTAATTACGAAAGTCTAGCACAAATCTATATTGACTTAGGACTAAGAAATCCATATGAACCTGAAAATGAAAATACAATGACTGTAAAGGACTATGCTTCATTCTTTAGAATTCTTTACAATGCTTCTTACTTAAACAAGGAGATGTCAGAAAAAGCTTTAAAGCTTCTTTCGCAAACAGAGTACGATGATGGTCTCTCCGCAGGAATACCAGAAAATATAACGATTGCTAACAAATTCGGAGAAAGGGATTATATGGATTCACCTATATACGAAAGAAAACAATTACATGATTGTGGAATAATATATCACCCAAGTAAACCATATCTTCTTTGTGTCATGACCAAAGGCTCAAATTTAGAGAGCTTACAACAGGTTATCAGAGAAATATCTTCAACAATTTATACAAAAGTCGATAAAAAGTAATTTGATATAATACAGTGTTTAAAATATCCAGATACATGATGAAAGTTCTTTCCAAAAACAGTATATCTACACTACTTACAGTTATCATATTAATCCTTTTTGGAATATATCTATACAACAATCAACAGATATTGTCAGTACTAATGCAGATAAATCCAATATATATTGTGACTATCATTAGTCTGTTCTTACTTGTATTTCTTCTTGAGGGGATATTCATTAAAGTAACCTTAAATGTCTTTGATAAAAGGATAGACTTAAAAGAAGCATACTACCTATCAATTATTTCAAGAATTGGTAATTACTTACTTCCAATGAGAGCCGGTGCGATATTTAGAGCTACTTATTTGAAAAATAAATACCGATTTGAATATTCAAAATTTCTTTCTACTCTTTATGCATACTATATATTGCTTTTTCTAATTAATTCATTCTTTGCCCTGCTCTCCTTAATCTTTAAGTACATAAATACAGGAAATACATATCCCTTAGTAACAGGATTCTTTGTTCTTCTTTTTTTCATAACCTTAGGAGTAATACTCTTTAGAAAAACTACAAATCTAAAAAATATCGAAAGTCACAAATATATTGAAAAAGTACTTACAATACTTAACAAATTTATGAATAGTTGGGATATGATTGTAAGGAAAGAAAAACTATTCCTTTCCTTAATATTTATAACAACAGGAAATATCCTTTTAAATGGGTTAATTAACTATCTTGAATTCACGAGTCTTGGAATAAAGGCTACCATCTTAGATATACTCCTTTACACATGTCTTTCAGGAGTATCACTACTCATTAGTATAACACCAGGATCTTTAGGATTAAGAGAAGCGGTCTTTCTTGTTACCTCTGAATCTATTGGGATAACCAATGAACAGGTAATGCAACTAGCATTCCTAGATAGAAGTATAATGTTCTTCCTGCTACTTGGGTTGTTAATTCTCATTTCTCTTTTTGTAAAGAAATTTAAATTGAGAGATATTTTCTTTGTTAAAGAAAGTAATAAATAAATACAATTTAACACTAGTATTAATCTTCTTGATATTTATTGCATTTACCTTGTATCTAGCACTCAATTTAAAAATGGAAATCTCTCCTGACTCTTGGTATCACCTGAGAGTATCTCAGACATATTCAACTACACTCACAATTCCAGAAAATACAGAAGAAACATATCAATGGAGAGATATAACTAACATTCCATATTTATACTTTTGGACAAATGGGAGATTGTTAAATCTAAATGACAGTACCTTTCAGTTCAATCATGTAATTTTCCTTAGGATAATAAATATTGTGTACTCGCTATTTACATTAGTAGGGGTATATCTGCTTTCCAAAGAAGTAATTAAGAACAAATGGGCAAGATTAATACCCTTGGTATTAATAACTAATACATTAATGTTTTTACTTCTTTCTAGCTCAATTAATTATGACAACTTAGGAAACATGTTTGCTACCTTTGCAATACTGTTTTTTGTTAAAACAATAAAATACAAAGGTGAGTTAAAGTTCCCACTCTTAACAATTTTAATGCTTTGTTTAGGAACTTTGACAAAGTTCACTATCATTCCACTTGCAGTGATACTTGTAATACTTCTTCTATTAGAACTAATTAAACACTTCAACATATGGAAAGAGGGTTTTAAAAAGAGACATCTATTTTACATCGTACCTGTATTACTCTTTGGGATATTAAATGTCTTACTGTATGGAAACAACTTACTAAAATATCAAGAACTTACTCCTAGCTGTGAGAAAGTTTTAACCCATGAACAGTGCTTAGAGAACGGAGTATATTACAGAGATATGATTACTATGCCTGCGGTTGAAGTAAATCTTAAAGAAATGATATTAGGTGGGAAGAGATTAGACCCTCTAAGGTATACAGGTGTGTGGGTATGGGAAATGACAAAGAGAACTGTAGGAATAATGGGAGATAGTAGTTTCTATCATGATATCTTAACTATATCTGTCTTTACTTTCTTAATAGTTCTTTCTTTTCTAATTGGTATATACAATTGGAAAAAATTAAGTAAGGAACACAAATATCTCTTCTTTATTACAACCTCTTATTTACTAATTCTACTTTTCTTTCAGAACTATAATATGTATTTAAAGAGAGGATATCCTACTCTAGCATTACAAGGAAGATATATGTTTCCAGTAATATCTTCTTTCTATGTATTGTTATCTGTATTTTGGTTAAGTATTAGTAACAGGTATTTAAGATTATTTATCATACTTACATCATTAATATTACTTATCATATTCTCTATTCCATACTTCTTATTGAATATAGATAGTAGTTGGTTTGGTCCAATTCTTTATTAATTCCCTATAGGTCATTAATGAACTTCATACATATATACTTTTCGTTTATAATTTTACAATGTTATCAGTATCTAAAGATTTTGTTTTAAAGATAGTAAAAACTTCAACATTTGTATTTTGTACAATTGTATTATCTTTAATAACATCAAGTTTTAATTTCCATATAAGCAATATCGGAGCAGTATCTGAAACTAGATACTTCAGGGGTGATACACAAACAGTAAATAGTTTAAGTGCATATAGATTAAGCACAACTCAGAGAGTACTACAGCACAAAATACTGCTCACACAAGTACGCAGGGCCCAGGAAACGATGGTCTAACAGTATATTGGGGAATCAGAGTATGGAAAAGGGATAGCAGTGGAGTTGAAACAGAGATAACCAATGAAGAACCCGTAGCAATTGTTCAAAGAACAGTAAATGAATCTAGTACACAATCCGCCACATGGACACCTTCTGGCACTTCACTGGTAAGTTCGGATAGTATTATTATAAGAGTATATATACAAACTGGTACACAAGGCTGGAATCTTGGGTCTAATCCGGCGGTATTTACTACCGAACAACTTGGGAATCTATATCTTCAGAATCAAACATGGACTATCAATTACCACACAGAGAGGACAAATGTTGGAGGGAACCCTGCTTCAAGAAGATCTACAACAGGAACATTTTACTGGGGAACCACAACATACAATAGTAGTGTAACAAATTTCTCTCATAATAGTCCAACAACAAATACTAGTTCAGAGGGGACCCAGGTAAGTAATATTTATGCGAATTCTAATGATACCTACATTGGAGGAGCCTTTACATTCACAAGAGGCGAAGGGACGGGATCAATAACAAGTATTAAAATTACACAAACAGGTACAGTATCCTCTTCAAATCTTTCAGATTTACGTTTGTATTACAAACAGGAAAGTACCTGTTCTTCAAGTATTCCTGGAGATGCAACGCTTTTTAACAGTTCTCCTGGTTCATTTTCTTCTGGATTTTCAACAGTCACTGGAACTATACCAACAACGACCTCTAAAGTTTGTGTATATGCAAGGTTAGATATTGGAGGAAGTGCAAACCTAGGAGAAACTATTGAATTAGAGATTACAAATCCAAGTACCGATGTTCAAACAACCGCAAACATAGTTACTCCTTCCAGCCCAGTGTCTATTTCTGGCACCTCTACGATTGCTTTTCAACCAATTGTCTCCATCTCTATAGAAACAGATGGTGATATTGATTATGGAATATTACCTGCAACAGAAAGTAAAAGTACAATAGATTTAAGTGATACACAAACTATTAAAAATACAGGTAATGTAAATATTAATCTAAGTGTTAAAAGTACAAATGCACTCGGAGGTACAAGTTGGACGCTCGGTAGTAACTATGGAAACAATATCTTTGTACATGAATACTCATCTAATTCGGGATCTGAGTGGAATAAGTTCTTGGTAGCAGATCAATACTACACATTAACCACAGGACTTACACCCTTAAATACACAAGATGTAGATTTTAGAATTACAGTACCAAGTTTAACTACTGACTATTTAGAAAAAAATATTACAATAACGATACTAGCAACAGAGAGTACATAGTTATCTCTCCTTTAATATATCTAAAACCCCTTCTAAGTTTCTAAGATATGTAATTCCATCTTGAGCCATATACCCTTCTCCCCATGGAGAATCTCTCCATACAGACCTTCTTAAATCATGTAAATTACGATAGTTAAAGGTAAGAATACCATCTACAAACATATCTGCATCGAAGGTACCCGTTCTTAAATATTCTTCTGCATATGTAGGAGAGTGCCTCTGGTTATAGTAATCTGTATGCCACGGGATAAAGAGAGTCGGGAATGTACCAACAACATTCTTCTGTCTCAATCCTCTCTCCGATGTGTTAATAGTAACATCAACAAATCGAGTTTGACTACCATCCCTACTTTCTAACTTAAAATCTGCTCCCCAAGAATCCTCATCGCCTCCAGTGGGAACACAATGAAAACCAAAATACTCACACGCATCTAAGAAGAACACTTCAGCTAAAATACCATTTGGGACCCTATTAACCCAATATACTTCTTCTATATGTGACGCTTTCTCAAACAAATCCTTGTTATACAAGTAATGATCAATATACCATTGACCAGGATTACCATTTTCTAATCTAAAATCTATTAAGCCTAATACCTTACTTCTAAGTATATCCCACCTATGCCCTAATTCAATTGGGTTTACCTCTAATTGTGCTAATTCTAGTCTCTTGGCTGTTCTAAGCAAGTACAGAATATGTAAGATTATTATCCATTGTAAGTAACTTACCAATATATGACAATACCTAACCCTATATTTTTTTCTAAATTTTATGTAATGTTTAAGTAATATATAAATTTAGACATATACCAATATGGCTAAGAGGGGCAATATATATAAATGTTTAGTGTGTGGGCATGTAATACAAGTCCAACATGAAGGTTCCGGTACGCTTGTATGCTGTAACCAACCAATGCAACATCTTGAAGAAAAGGTAGAAGATGAAGGAATGGAAAAACATGTACCAGTGATTGAATTTAGAGATAACATGGCTATGGTAAGTGTTGGAGATGTACTACATCCAATGGAAGAAAATCACTATATAGAATTCATTGAGCTAATAATCGATGATGAAGTATATATACAGTATCTCAAGCCAAATCAAGATCCAATAGTATCCTTTAAAATTCCTTCCGAATATACACGAATAAGTGCTAGAGCATACTGTAATATTCACGGGCTTTGGATTTCAGAATAGAATTAAGCTAAGAAAATCTGGTATCCAAAATATCCTATGCCTGCAAGAAGCAGTACTATTATTACTACTAAAACGATAATAACCACACTACTGTCTTTTTCTTCCTTGTTGCTCTCGTTTAGAGTACTTACTACTTCTTCTGAGGATGTTTCTACTACAGAAAGTTGCTCAACTGTATTAAGTGGTTGTGCTAAATTAGCAGACATATCTGGCATTGGTGTAGGAGCCTCTGTAGTTGGAAATGCTGGTTGAGAATCAATACTCTCAGCAATAGGTGCACTTTCCATTACAGGTGGTGTTGGCATTTCCTCCATAGTTGGAGATGGCTGTGCAGATGCGAATACATCAGAAGTATTCTCCATTGTTGGAGTATTCTCAAGAGATTCCATAGGGGCTACCTCTTCCTGTGGCATAGCCATAGTTTGAGCTGTTGGCTGTACATCTGGCATTACAGGAATATCACTTACTACTTGAGTCTCCATAGGTTGAATTGATTCTTCCATAGGAGGCTGCATTGTCATATCTGGAGTACTTGGCAAAGTTGTACCCATTGTTTCTACTGGTGTCTCTTCTTGTGGTATAGTAGTCTCTTCAGCTGGTTCAGAAAGATCTACTACAGGAGGGGCTCCTGTAACATCTACTGCTGGCACAGTATCTTCAGCAGGTGTTTCAGACTGTGTTACAACACCCTCTAAAGGTGGAGTTTGAACTCCTAGTTGTGCATTTATATCCTCAGGGTTTCCTGCCAATGCATCAATTGAGGAATCATCCAAAGAGGTTGTTTCTTCCATTACAGGAGTTTGCCCGTCTATTGGTTTACCCCCAGAGACATTATCTGTAGGTAAAACACCTAAAGTATTTGATTGAGGTTGAATTGAATTGTAGTCAGTACTTGGAGTAGCAGTATCATCATTAGTAGGATTCGGGGTATTTGAAATACCATTGTTGTTGAAATTATCCACTATGCTATTATAAAAAAATTATACACTATTCAATATATCAGAAATTTCTTGCACTCTTCAACAAATTTAATAGTAAGTTTGCATCTTCCTTTTGAGCAACCCTAGGAATCAAGTCAGTATCAGATAATATAGGGGTTAGCTCTGTTTGAACAAGTTTACCCTCTAGTATATACAGTGATAAAACTAGGCCCTGCCTTGTGCCAATCCACCTGTATTGATCAAAATACAAATTGCCCAATCCATAGAAAATTACCTCATCCTTGTATACTTCATATGTTTGTGGCTGATGGGCCTGTGTACCAACTACTACATCTGCGCCAAAATCTATAGCTTTTCTAAATACTCCTTTTTGATCAGGAGAAGAAAGAGGTTTGTAACAAGTTGGATAAATTACATCTGAAGGAGGATAGCTATAACATTCTTGAAATTGAAAAGTAACAATAACTACATCAGCATTCTCTCTAGCCTCTTTAATATCTCTCTCGAGCTTCTCAACTGAATAAGAATTAGCTCCTGCCCTTGTATCAGAAGCTATGGCTGTCGTATTAAGCATAGTGTCGTAATAGTTGTAACCAAGAAATGCAATCCTACTATCTTTAATCTCTTTGTAAAGTATCTTACTTGCATCTTGTGCATTTAACCCACCACCGAAGTAATCCCATCCCAACTCCTTGTACATTTCAATACTTTTTGTGTTGTATGATGAGCCAAAATCATTATTGTGATTCCCCGTCAATTCAACAATATCTATCCCACTCTTTTTTAATGTTTCAATATACTCTGGTCTCGAACAAAATTTCATCCCAACAGAAGCCACACAACCATCCACAAAGGAAACTTCATTTGAGGTATGTGTAATATCAGCATCTGCCAAAAATTCACCAATTTCTTTAGCAGCGTAGGCATAATCTTTCATAGCATCCATCTTCATAGCTAATCCGCGGGACATTGCTGTTACACCAGTCATATTTATCTTCACAACCTTCTCCCTCTCAAGAGTATCATCGTCAAATCCTTCAATATTCTTTGAAAGTATTGAATACACAAATTGAGCCCTCTCGTCCCCCTCTAAGGAATATGTTATTTTTATCCCCCCTTTCTCATTGTTGATAGCAAACTCATCATCATATCTTAGGACTTTCAACTCTTTACTTAGCTTAGAAGGAAAAACCAACCCAAAATTCTTCTCACTTTTTTTCAAC
>CAYMBI010000006.1:0-16017 GCA_964388655.1 uncultured Candidatus Saccharibacteria bacterium
CCAATATAGGCTTCAAGCCTAATTCCAAAGCTTTCTTAAGTACAAATTTCGTTTGGGGCATTGGTCCTTCTTGTGCATCTACTAAGAGAAGGCAGCTATCTGCCATGTTCAATGTTCTTTCTACTTCTCCGCCAAAATCAGCGTGTCCAGGAGTATCAATAATGTTTATCTTAAAATCTCCATATTTGATTGCAATATTTTTTGCCTTGATAGTGATACCTTTTTCCTTTTCTAATTCTCCACTGTCCAATATTCTTGTTTGATACATTTCTTCTTGATTTTCTCTGAAAAGATGAGTTTGCTTCATAAAGGCATCTACCAAAGTGGTTTTACCATGATCAACATGCGCTATTATAGCTACGTTCCTTATATTTTCTTGTTTAAAAGGGAATTTCTCCATACACAAGCCTAGATTTTATCATAAAAGAGAAGAAAAACCTAAGACTTGATAGACTTGTTCTTTATTGAAATAACCTTGTTGACTATGAGACCAATAATCAAGAAGAATATAAACAAAATTGCCCAGATTACAATCTCGTTTGAATGATTAAGATGCTTAACTAGAATTCCTAAAAGAGCCCAAATTATTGTTGGTACATAAAGACAGTCTTTTCTTACTTTCAGAGCCATTAGTGCAATAAAAGTTATAAATGCCATTAAAGCAATTGCTGTTGATTGTGCAGAAAAAAGAAATTCTCCATTCCTTGCTATATAGTTCACAGCTGCAATATTTGAAATCAGTGCAACAGACATCCAGGCTAAATATCCCGTACGGAAAAATACTTTTTTTATACTTATTTATCCTAATATAGACTTGTATTAAGCTAAGAAACTGTATTAGAACAGCTATAACAGCGAGTGCTGTTAGACCATAATGCCATACGAAGACCCATACAATGTTTGCAGAATAAGTAACAAGAAGCCATTGGATTAAATCTTTTTCAATGTCCTTTTTTGAGAAGAGGAGATAAATACAAAATATTATTAATCCAATATATATAACATACCAAACATTGTATACATAGATTGAGGGTAAAAATATATAGGAATAGATTCTATTATTTCAAACCTTGTAATTCCGTTAAGAGGTAAATATTCAGCTAGGAAATTGAATAATACCATTGTTAACGTCGCAAAAATTGTTATAAATTTTTCATATTATTAACGGAACCTCAAAAAATCTAAAATAGAGAAAGATATTCCAAGTACTGATCTATCCCTAAAGTTTACTTTTTCAAATGTCTTAAAGTATGTTAAATCGATAATCATTTTTTCGCTACTTCTAGAACCGTCATTAAATGTTGCAGTTACTGTTAGCCAATGTTGTGAATGATCAAGTATATCCTTTGGTATTACATATATATCTGATTGTTTTGTTGTTGAGTAAACTTCCAAATTATTTAGAAAGACAGAAATTTTCTGAAGGTTTGTATTGTCAACAACAGGGTTTAGGCTAAATTTTACATTAATATCTTCTAAAGAACTGGGGATATATCTTGTACCTCTATTGGGAATAGGTTCCTCAATTTTTATACTCTGTTTTATTGTTTTAGGTGACTCAGGAGATTTTGGTAGTTGTGGTTTCGAAGGAGAAGGTTTCGCAGGTTCAGTAGGTCCAATAGGTTCCTCTACTACAGGAATAATATTTTCATTTGGAGAAAGGTAATTCATAGCGGATACCAAATCTATTAATCCATATCCAAACAAAATATCTTTTCCTGTATCTCCTAAATCTATTGCAGTATCCCGAAGTATATTTCTTATTTCTGAAGTTGTACATGTTGGGCACTTGCTCATAATGATTGCAGCTGCTCCTGCTACATGTGGGGAAGCCATACTTGTTCCACTAAGATATCTGTATGAACTTCCTAAGAATGTTGAGTAATTTGAGACGCCTGGTGCTGCCAGTTCTCCACCCATATTACTAAAGCTTGCTAGTTGATTCTTGCCATCTGTTGCAACAACACAGATTACAGAGCTATATGCTGCTGGATAAAGGCATGGTCCACCACTATTGTTGCCGGCAGCTGCAACTAAAAGAACTCCTTTATTTGCTGCATATGTGACAGCATTCTTTAGTGTAATTGAATCACTACTTGAACCTAAGCTCATATTAATAATTCTTGCCCCATTGTCAGCTGCAAAATATATTCCCTTTGCTACATCTGAAAGATATCCATACCCTTGATTATTAAGTACCTTGATTGGCATTATCTGAGCGTTGTAACTTGCACCTACTGTTCCACTCTGATTAAGTGTTGCACTAGCTATTCCTGCAACGTGGGTTCCATGGCCGTTATCATCAGTAGGATCGTTATCATCATTTACAAAATCATATCCTTGAATTATGTTGTTTCTTAAATCAGGATGATCTCTTTGTACTCCTGTATCAATAATTGCAATCTTTACTCCACTACCTGTACTCTGATTCCATACCTTGTCTGCCCCTATCCTTGAAACTCCCCAGTCAATCATGTCTGATGCAATTTTAACAGGGATATCGGTTTCAATTACTGTCGAATAATCTGTTTTCAAATCATCTAGGGAGCTCTCTTCAGAAATATTTAAGACATATATTTTCCCGCTGATAGTTCCAGAAACAAACTTTACACCATATTTGCTTTCAATATTCTGTTTTTCTTGTTGTGTTAAGTCTTTTTGAAAAGTTACAACTTTTCTGTTTTCGTCAACCTTAAGCACACCCTGTTTTTCATTTATGATATTTTCTTGATACATTTCTGTTCCATTGGCACTAAAAGTATCGGAAGTAATATCATCAGAAATATATCTTGAGTTTAAAAATGGTTCATCATAATCAATGAAAAGACGACTCCCAGGATATACATTTGCAACAAAGAGTATTGTAATAACTGAAAACAGTAAAATTCCCAAACTTAATACCCCTATTCCAACAATCTTGGAAAGTTTACTTGAAGGTTGGCAGTTATCCATTGATTAAAAAATAATAATGTTAATTGTTCTCTATTAGTTTACTTTCTCTCAAGAGTCTTTTGTATTCTTCAATTTCTTCAGGAGTTTTCCTTACTTTTTCAGGTAATGGTCTGTCAATATTTGTACCTTCTCTCTTTTGTAAATTCTCTTGAATTTTTTCTGGAATACTTTCATACCTTTCTAAACTTTTCTCAATTACCATATCTAAAGAATCCTTTGCTTCTTCAGGAACTTGTTCTGAAACTTGTAATAATCTTAGGATGTGTCTTTCTCTTGCTTCAAGAATTCTCTGAAGTCTTTCTTGTAACTTTTCTTCTCTTTTAAGGGCTATTTCTTCTGCTTTTTGCATTTGATATTCATACCTTTCCTCTAACTTTTTTAATGTCTCTTCATCTACTACATCCCTTAATCTTTCCAATTGCGTAAGTTTTCTTTCAGCAGATTCCATTCTTTTTTCAAATTTAGCATCTTCATTGAATGTAAAAAGCAATTGTATCCTTTCATAGAGGTCATTGAAAAACATTGATATTGTATTTACTTTCGGATTCTCAATCTCTAGAGTTTCTTGAGCTAATGTAAAGTTAGGAGAAGCGAATAGGATTGAGAGAGTTAAAAGAAGACATATTTTTTTCATATTGTTTTCTTTTAAAATTACTATGTATATTCAATCACAAATTATTTTGTATTTCAAATATATCCTGTGGTAATGTATAATTTTTCGCTATGTTAAACATAAATTCAATATCTCTTTCAAGAGGAGAAAGAGATATATTAAAAAATGTAAATTTGTTTTTAGGTAAGGGAGAAAAAATCGGGTTGGTTGGTGTTAACGGGGCAGGAAAATCCACTCTACTTAAGATTATTGCAGGTGTTGAGGAGCCAGACTTGGGAAGTATTTCTTTCAAAGGTTCGATGTCATACCTTTCCCAAGAGATTCATAAAGAGATAGTTAATAATGAAATATCTAAGGTTAATCCAAAAATCAAGATTACGATTGGTGAATATCTGATTATTGAAAAAGGGCTTAATGTAGATGAATGGGAAATAAACAAATTACTTAGTCATATGAAAATGAGTGACAAAAACAGTAATTCTGTATTAAGTGAACTTTCTGGCGGACAAAAGATAAAGGTCGAATTGATAAGGATACTTCTTGAAAAAGCAGATCTGTTAATTCTTGATGAACCTACAAATTTTTTAGATATACCTTCTGCTCAGTGGTTAATGCAATATCTTGTATCTTACCCAAATGCGGTACTTGTTGTCTCACATGACTTGAGAGTAATGAATAAGGGAATTACGAAGATTTGGTATTTAAATGAAAGAGAACAAAAGGTAGAAGTGTACAAAGGTAACTATGATCACTTTTTAAAATTAATGGAACTTAAAGAAGAGGGATTGGTAAAGACCCTTAAAGCGCAGGAAAGAAAGGCAAAAAGAATATATGAGAGTGCTAAAGTATTAGCTGGAAGGGGGTCATCAAAAGAGAAGAAAAAAGCCGCAAGAAAATTTGAACAAGCAGAGAAAGTAAGGGAAGAGGCAAAGAGAACGGAGCAGAAACTTGTAAAAAGCAAAAAAATGAAAATTGGAATACCTACTCCTCCTAGTAGTGCTAGATTGGTATTAAAGGTTGAGGATATCTCAAAGGAATACCTTCAAGGAGTTAAAGTCCTTAAAGATGTATCATTTGAGCTCGAAAGAAGAGAGAAGTTTGCTATCATTGGCAAAAATGGGGTCGGTAAAACAACTCTCCTTAAAATACTTGCAGGTAAGTTAAAACAATCAAAAGGAAAATATACATGGGGAGCAGGAACAAATGTAGGGTACTATTCTCAAGAATATGAAGATTTAAATTACAGTAAAACTGTATTAGAAAATGTATATGGGATCGATTGGGGAGATATTGATAGACGAGCTTTTCTAGGAAGATTTTTAATCACTGGTGAAATGGTTAATCAGAAAGTAAAAACTCTTTCTGGTGGAGAAAAGACTAGACTCGCTTTGGCTAAGATATTTGCAGGGAGATACAATGTATTACTTTTAGATGAGCCTACAACATATTTAGATCCTGATTCTCAAAAGATTCTTTTAGAGGCTCTTAAAGAGTACAAAGGTACAATTCTTCTTGTTAGTCATGAATCTGAATTTGTGAGACAACTAGGAATAGACAAAGTCCTATTGATGCCAGAAGAAAAGTATTCCTACTTTAAGGAGGAATATATTAATCTGGTTGGTGTAGTTTAAGTTTTTAAAGGAATAAGTTTTAAGATCAATTGATGTTATTCAAGAGAATTACTAATATACATCTGTAATATATCTCTTACTTTTCCTAATACACTCCCCATTTCAGAAATTGTTATATGCTTTTGTATATTGATGGGACTACCGTGTACTCTCATGTGTTGATCAAGAGTCATCCCATTATTAATAGTTTCTCTAACATATTCTTCTTCACTAGATAGTGTGTAACGCTTAATTAACTCAGGGAGAAAATTTTTTATCTCCTCGTCTGTCAGTGCACTCAAACCTGGCAACATTTTTAATACTCTTAATATGGAGATATCTTTTGCTTGGCTTTCATCCTGCGTCTCTATGCCTAGCGATGCGAGATAATTGGTACTTCTATCTAAATCTGATTTGGTTGTACTGCCCATTTCAATATTAGCTGTCTCTTCTTTTATCCCTATCCATAGCAACTTTTAGTTGCTCAGGATTGTAACCGAGAAAAATATCTTCATAGAAAGAATGAAAATCTATACTTTGGGTTTCTTCATCGAAATATGAGCCTCTTTTGTTTTCTATATTTGTATCTTTTGGATCCATATTTATTAGACTTGACTAATTTAACCATTATACATCAATTCTTTCTTGATTAATATATTGAATTCCTTTGTTTTAACCAGTATATTCTACGGTCTAACATAGAAGAAAGAATAAATGAAAATATATGATTACATAGTTGTTGGTGCGGGCCCTGCTGGAATGTTTGCAACCTATGAAATATTAAAAAAGAAACCAAGGGGCAAGATTGTTTTAATAGATATGGGTAAGAAAATTAAAGATAGGAAGCCAACAGAAGTTATGATTGGTATCGGCGGGGCAGGAACTTTCTCAGATGGTAAGTTAACTTTAACAGCAAATCTTTCTCATGAGAAAGCATTCCATTTGATATCAAAATATGAATATCAAAAGATATTAGATTATGTAGATGATACATTTAACGAGTTTGGGATAGATTCTGAATATTTCCCAAAAGAGACAGAAGAATTAAAAAAATTAATTGAGGAAGCTCAAATAAATGACATTGAACTAGTTACAAGAAAAGCTAGGCATGTTGGTACTGATAAATTGAAAGCTTTTGTACAAAGATTTGAAGAATATCTTGTCCAGAAAGGTGTGGAGATATTAGATAGTACAAAAGTAACAGACATTACAGTTAAGGATGGTTGTGTAACTGGTGTTGAGTGTGGAGAGAAAAAAATACAAGGTAAAAAGGTACTGCTGGCACCAGGGCGTGTTAATGCAAGATGGTTGCAAACATTAGCAGATAAATATGGAATACAGTACATATATGACAAGGTAGAGGTTGGTGTAAGAGTAGAATTCCCCTCCTCTGTTATGAAAAGACAGGCCGATACTTTGTATGAAACGGTATATAGGGTAAGAACTAAAACATATCAAGATATTGTAAGAACTTTTTGTAGTTGTCCTAATGGTCTTGTTGCAATTGAGGAATATGAAAACTATGTTTGTGTTAATGGTCACTCTAATTCCGACCATGATAGTAAGAATTCAAACTTTGCTTTTCTTTGCGAAGTTAATCTAAAAGAGCCTCTTGAGAATTCCATTGCATATGCTAAATCAATTGCAGAATTAACATCTCTATTAGGTGGTGGAAGGCCAATATTACAAAGCTTGTGTGATTTAAGAGATGGTCGAAGATCTACATGGTCTAGATTAGAAAAGTCATTTGTAGAACCATCACTTAAGGATGTTGTTCCTGGGGATATTTCAATGGGATTGCCTCATAGGATAGTGTTGAATATTTTAGAAGGGTTAGAGCAATTGGATAAGGTAATGCCTGGAATTAATGCTGGATCTACGCTTCTTTATGCACCAGAAGTTAAGTTCAGATCATCAAAAATATCTACGAAGAAAAATATGGAAACATCGATTAAGGGTCTGTTTGTAGCAGGAGATGCAGCAGGGTTATCAGGATCAATAACAGGGGCTGCTGTAACTGGGGTTATGGCAGGAAGAGGAATGGCTTAAAGCTCAAGTAGTCCTCCTATATCATTTATTCTTGGAATCCCTTTTTCAGATTCTGTGTTTTCTGAGTATTTACCATTAACCAATAGAACATGCTCTATTCCTACTTCTTGTGCTGCTAAGATATCATCTCTTAGGTTATCTCCTACTACTAACGTAGTTGCAGGATTGAAGCCAAAAATTTTTATTGCCTCCGCCCACCCCAAAGAATCCTTTTTACTTTCCAAAGGTGTCGAATGAAAAGGTAATATTATTTCTCTTAGGTACTCATCAAGAAACCTATTTTTAATATATTCAATCTTTCTTTCTGTCCAATCAGCTTGTGCGTGTGAATGTGCAGCTATGGCTATTCCTCTACTATCTAGCATTTCTAAAACTGGAAGGGTTCCTGGGAAAAGTTTCGGAACAGCTTTATAAAATTCTTCAACCATATAATCTATGTAGCTGTGTATATGATTTTGATAAGGGAAATTCTCTCCATATATGATTCTTAATGCATCTTTCATTAGTTCGTTTAGTAATACGGGCCTACCATTCTTTCTGTGTATATTTACTCCTTCCTGAAATATTCTTTCTGCAATTTGCGGGGTATTATCTCCTACCATTTCAGCAGCAAAAGACGCCATACTAAGCATGTTTGTTCTGTAATACTCTTCTGTTTGGAAAAGGGTATCATCTAAATCAAATATTACTGACTGTATTTGACCTTTTTCAAAAATACTATCTTTCATATCCATATCTTTTTATTCTATCCTAATCCTTACTCTTGTGCAAAATATTGAATTAGAGGGATATATAAGATATATTTAGATATATAAAGTAAGTATATAAACAAAATGACATTTATATATTTTGTCCTTTTACTCTCATTTTTTACCCTTCTAGCTGGTATTAGAATCATTCCTGAGGGATATAAAGGACTAGTACTAAGACTTGGAAAATATTCAAGAACAATCTCTCCTGGTCTTAATTTTATTATCCCATACATAGAATCAGTTCAGAGGGTAGATATAAGAGAGCAAGTAATGGATATACCAAAGCAGGAAGCTATAACATTAGATAATGTATCATGCATGATAGATGGTGTAGTTAGGTTTAAAGTTGTTAATCCTCAAGTGGCAATATTTAAGGTTCAAAATTACCTAAATCAAATCTCTGCTAAATCACAAACTGCACTTCGTGACATTATCGGTAGCGTTTTCTTGGATGAATTACTTTCTCAAAGAACAACAGTTGCTGAACAAATTAAAGCTATAGTAGATATCGCTGCGGAAAATTGGGGAGTAGATATTTCCGCTGTAGAAATGCAAAATATTGAAATTCCTGGAGATATGAAAAGAGCAATGGCACAGCAAGCAGAGGCAGAAAGAGATAGAAAGGCAAGAATTATCAAAGCAGAAGGTGAGAAAGAAGCATCTGTTAAGTTATCTGAGGCAGCTGGTATATTAGCTAAGAATCAAGGAGCACTTTCTCTTAGAACATTACAAACATTAAAGGAGATATCTGCGGATCCTGCACAGAAAATAATAATGACGATACCTAACGATTTCTTTGAAATAGGTAATATCCTTAAGAATTCAAAAAAGTAACTAAAAACTTGTATATCTCGTACATTGCGAGAGTATCTAGTTTACAATACTCAAGGAGTGAGTTGTACAATTCACTTTTTTCTTTTTCTGAGAGATTACCATATACAATTTTTTCCCAACCTACCATAGCTTGAGTTCCATTTTGAACATCCAAGTCTTTGTAAGAAAGACTTGGTACTAGTACAGGTAAAACATTTTTAATACTCCAACTACCCTTAAATTTAGGATCTATATACATTTGTTTACTAAAGATATCTCCCAAATCATATATTCGGCTATTTATTTTTTGTATATACTCCTGCTCTTCTGGGAATATTCTTGCCATTTCTTTGTTACAGCCCATTTCAAATGATTTGTTCCAAACTAAAATACTTCCTTTTTCCTCAATATCTATCTTCATATTCTCAAGGATTTCTTTCAAAGGGTCTTCCTTTGTAGTTGAAAGGAACTCTTTGTGTACCATGCTTCCATCGGCATGTAATATATGGAGAGAATATTGAAAGACAACAAACTGGTATACCTTGTGATTTTCATATCTTGGTACAGCCCATGAGTAAGTCTCGTAATCCAAAAAGTGAATGGGGTAGGAAAGTGCACTTAGATAATTTTTAATCATTTCTTTGTCTGCATATACCCTATCTTGTTTTGCAACTTCTATTTGTTTTTTCTGTTTTGCACTTAGTTTGAAATCATAGGGGACATCTTTTATATCCAAAATCCCCTGTTCCCTTAGTTTCTCTTTTGTTTTTTCGTTTGCCATTGCAATATCATATATCGAATACTCTGGTAAAATTGGGTGACAAAGATTAATACATGGACAATCTTTTGGTTTGTAGCATTCTTTTAATCCCTTGGGGCTCTCTAATTTCTGTACCAATAGGGCTTCCTCTATCAAACCCTCTACTAAGTGAAGATTTTCTTTAACAAAATCTGTCATATCTTCCACTACGAAGAGTTCTTCAAGATTAATATCCCCTACTTTTGTATATTCCTTGTTTAAGTAAACAATGAAAATTTTCTCAATATCAGATACTTTTGAAGATACATAGTATTGAAACAGTAAATCATATTCATGCTCTTTCTCTATCTTTGTTGAACTTTTTACTTCATATATGTAATTTCCTACTACGATATCTGCCTTGCTTAGAAGTTTTTCAGTTTTGTATTCTTTTTGAAATTGGGGTTCTTTACCTAAGTATCTTTTTGCATACTCTCTTGCAAGATTTTCTACTTCATACCCCTGCTTTGTAAGATGATTATCATATTCTGTAAATATTTTTTTGTATTGATTGTTTACTTTTGCCCAAAGATGAAGGGGAGATTCTATGAATATGAGGAAGTCTGACTTGGTTAACATATCACCATTATACATGTATCCTCTTGTCATTTACTATATTGATATTTGATTGTTAGAGTAGTAAAATATATGTATCAAATACTATGACCCTCTCTTGGTAATATGGTCGCCTAAAGAGTGGATAGCAAGTGGCGAAACCGATTAATGATATATAAATTATCATTAATTGGTTATGCAAAGTAAATTAAGAATCTTTGCGAGTTTTCTCTTAGTGTTTTCATTAACATTGGGTTTGTTTTTAAGTCTTTCTCCTAAGGGGGTTGACGCTAATAAGGGTCAAGGGCAGGAGATATGTCCAAATACAGGTGAAGGTTGGGTTAAGGTTGATGGTTTAACTACAAAGACTTATGAATATACTGCACCTGCTGGAAAATTAGTTTCAGAGGTATGTTATAAAGCATCAACAGTAGTTACATACTATGATGTTGTTCCTCCTATGGAAAAAGTAGAAGTAAAAAGCACTGCAACTAATAATGGTGGGCAAATAGCAGATCTTTCCCATGCATCATTCCTTTTAATTGATAAACCAGTTGTTGAAGAGGAGAAGCATGATCTTGTTTTAACCTCTATGTGTTATGACCATATCAATATGGTAAGGGTTTGGAGAGTATTCCATAAAGACAAGTCTGATAAATATTTCCCTATCCAATTAGGGTACAAAGTTGTTCCAAGTGGAATAAATAGTTTGGATAAGTTGTTTGGATTTAATCATACCGAAGCTGCAAAATTTACAGATCCATATCTTTTTGAAACTTTATACGATGAGAAGCCACAAACAGTTATACTGTACTGGTGGAACAATACAACACAGAAATGGGTTATGGATGACACTAAGGCTGCAAACAATACTCCATGTTATTGTGTAAAAACAACAGAGTCTGTTGGAGAATGGTCTGAATGGACTGTTAACCCAGAAGATGATAGTGAACTTGTAAGGTCAAGGACTATCAAATATTATGATTTAAATGATTCTGAAGTGCTTTGTAGTACTAAGACAGAGAAAGAAGAGAAGGAAAGAGATCTTTGTCCTTGGGAAACAGCTACATATGCAGATGACCCACTATGTTTACCAACAGAAGAGGGTGAAGATGATGAAGGAGATGTACAAGGTGTAACTACAGAAGTTAAGGGTACAACTACAGTTGTACTTGCTGCTACAGCAGCTGGTGATAGATCAACAATTTACCTAATACAATCATTACTTATGCTTGTAACAGGTATGTCATTAATATATGTAGGTAAGCAATACCTAAATAGAGTTTAATGAGTTTAAAGAAATTAAATATATTGGTAGCGGTACTTGTAATTAGTACCGCTATCTACACAATTTTTGTTTTTATTCCTAATACAAAAGAAGAAGTTGTTAACACTGAAATATATGCTGTTGCAGACTCTACTTCTTTTGTAGAACAGGAAAATCCCTTAGGAAAGTCACTACCATTTTTAGATGGTAATACTTACCTTTTCCCTTTTTCTGTATTAAACAGAGAGATACCAAGTAGATGGCAAGAGAAAGAAATATCACTTAAATACACATATCTAGGAGAGTATTCAGAAGATACAGTCAATGAATTAAATGAACTACTCTTAGGAGATTACAAGTGGCAAAGACAACTAGATCAAAACAGAAATATTGTTTTGGGAGGACCTGTCTTTGTAATGGACAATACATATCAATTACATACCCACAATGGGTTATCCCTAGGAAACAAACACTATCTCTTTGGAGATTTACTTCACCTACTTTACTCTAATGGTGAATTAGATGGTACACAGATAAAGATTGGAGATACAGTTCTTCAAGCTGTTTGGTACAAAGATGCTAGAGTACTTGAAGACAACAGAACACCAGGAGGGGCAGATTTAATTATATCTACATGCTTAGAGAGAGATGGAGATAGGAGATTAATATCCGGTTGGATAGTTATCTCACCTGAAGATCTACAGTAGCTTCCTCGCTAGCATTAAATTCCCCTGAGTCTTCATACTCAGAAATAACCTGAGCACACATTACATCATCATCAGGAGCCACCACATTAACTATTACAGATACCTGCTCAGGATAGCTTTCTGCAACTAATGCTTCTGTTGATGCTTGATAGCATGGATTTGGTAATTGTCCAGATATTGTATATTCCCACCAACTATCACCTTGATATGTATATTCTAATACAAAGTTTTCCTTTGTAATTCTGTTTAAACAAATATTACTGTTTTCTTTCTTCTCTTCTGCATTCGCTTGAAAGAAAATATAATATGCAAAAAGACCTATTGAGAGGGCAAGGAGGACAAGGAGAAATGTGTACTGTTGTTTATTCATTTCCTTTTCTAAAAAGATTAAATATTTGAGAGTCGAAAAAGGTAAAGACCTCTCTTAAGACCGAGAGAATAAAATTATCAAAAGATTCTAGTAAATGTAAGAACTTATGTCCTAAGCTATCACCTTCTTGAATCTCTGTACCCTTAATATCAAGATTATTGAAATCTTCTATACCCAAGACATTAGTATCACTTGTTTCAAAAAGTAGAATCTGCTCTTCAGATTCATCTTGAACTCCAAGAATATCATCAAGTAATAGGCTATGTTGTAAATCTTGTACATCCTGTGGTACCAAATCTGGAGTTATTAAATATGATACTGTGCTGTATTCCTTAATTACATTGGTACCTTTACCATCATTAGCTAATACAAGTGAGCTATCGAGGTAAAATACCTGTGCTAATCCTGCAAGTTTACTTTTGAAATATATAGTTCCAAAGTGTCCTTCAGGAGCATTGTATCCAGGGTTAGGTAATCCTCCACTTAATCTTGCATATCCTAAATCGTTGTTGTACTCCTTTTGTAAAAATACTGTTGCGAAAGAACCCTTGGTTGATATATCAACGACTTCAAGTCTTTCTCTATCAAATCCAATATCTGCTTGTATTGCATTAATGGGTGTTTCTATTCCTGAGAGTTTGATATCCATACCAAAAATTTCTCCCGTCTTATATTGATTCTTACTTGGTATTACAAAAGATACCGTCTTTTCACTTACAGGATGTAATACCTGGTTAAGAAGTTTACTTTCTAAATACACTATTCCTACAGAAAGTACTGATACCAAAAGGAAAAGTACAGAAGTATATACTACAGAAAGGAAACTCTTAGGATGTGTACCCTCTGTCTTGTCTTTTGTTTTCTTACATACTTTACAGTATTCGCCATCTCTTTTAGAAAGGCATGACACACATATTGCAGATTTAGGAAAGAAGGACCAAAGAATTACATGCGCTATTGATACAAATACTCCAAGCAAAGCAAAGAAGTGAACAAGAAACCAAGCACCGATAAACATGATTATTATCTTAAAGAATCCAGTGAACAGTTTTAATATCGGCAGGTTAGCCATTATCTAGTATGATACAAAAGTGAGGGTTTGTGCAAGAACTGGCACAAAATGTGTGTACATAGGTGTCAGCTCCATTTGTTCCTGCAAGTGTCCAGGATGCACTATTGGTTCCAATAACTCCAAGGGAAATATCTACATTCCCTGTATTCTGAATGGATGGAACAGTTCCTACTGAATTTGTACCACCAGTTGTTGATCTTGAAGTATTAAGTGTGAGAATACCATATGCTACATTACCATTTGTAACTGTAATGGAAACATTCTGCGCTGTAACTGTAGCTCCTATTGTCTCTTGAGCGAAGAGAACACCACTATAATAAAACATCAAAACAAATAATGAGAGAAATGCCATTGTAAAAATCTTTTTAAACATTTTGGGCAATACATTAAATTAGTTCATTTATCATAGTTCTGTGATAGCTATGATGAAGTCAAGCATTATTAGATAAAATTTCTATTAGGTTTTATTTTTGCTTTTCCTACCTTCATATCTATATATCATAATAGACCAAATTCCTCCCAACATTATTATCACACCAGCCACAGATATTACTGTATCAAAATATATATCTCCCATATTTGCTATATATCCACCCCAGATGCATATTAATGCAGTTGATACACTCATTATTATTTCGTACATACTGTATTGCCTTCCCTCTCTTCCAGTATCTACATTAAGAGCAAAAAGTTTCCTCCAATTTGTTAAGTTAAGTGATACTCCTAAGCCGAATATAAATTGTAGAAAGAAATACTGATACTGATTCTGAATATACGGGTACAATAGGAATGGAAAACCCATTAGTAAAACTCCAACGAAGAGAATCAGTATTTCATCCTTATCATGCTTATACCTGTCGGTAAGTATCCCAATTGGTAATTGAAAAAGTGCTCTAGTAAAAAAATAAATAGAAGTACCTATTCCCACAAACTGTACTACATTTTCACCTAGCTTAGATGCAAGATACAAACCTGTGAGCATTGAGATAATGGTGTATGGTCCCCATGTAAATACATCTGAAAGACTAAGGTATATGACTACTTTATTTATTTTAGGCAGTTTCATCCTTAATTAGTGTATATGTTTTCAAGGTATGTGTAAAATTTGCTATTTAAGTAAATTTCATATCGATTATCTTGTATTAATTCTGTAAATAACTTCAGCAAAGTATCCTGCAACAGATATCTCTTTAACCAAGTATTTTCCTTAAGAAATTCTTTCGAATGATATGTTGCATCTGTACCTATTACACTTTTTAGTATTCCTTTTTTGCAGAAATCTGAAAATCATGCAACAGCTAGGAGAGAATTCCAAACTAATAAAATGTCATCTTCTACTCCACCAGCTTTTAATGTCTCTCTTTTCAGGTTCAATTACTGTGACTTTTAATAATGCACCACTTTCAAGCCTGTAATAGTTTTTCCAATCTTCATCAGAGAGGTTAGAAATTTCATCCCCTTGTATTAATTCAAAGAGTATATGTGTATCAAAACATTTTGTGTTCCGAGCTCTTACTCCTGGTTCAGATGTAACACCATATATTACTATTCTATTAATCAAAGGTAATCCTTTTGGATACCCATCTTTTGTGTTTTCAAAGTACTCAACTTCTCCTCCTGGGAAAACAACTCTCATGTACTCTAGCGAAGTTAAAAGCTCTAATGGTTCATCCCCAAGATATTTAAGGTATTGACTAATGTCAGGAAATCCCTCTGGTAATTCAGTTCTAGGATCAATATAGATTGCTCCAGAGTATTCGTGTAATACATTCTCATTATAATTCTCTAGCTCATTTGCCATACAAAAGTGGTTGTTAACTTATAGTATATATATTCACAATATCTTATGAAAAAGTCAAACCTATTTTTCTATTATTCCTCCACCAACAACCGTGTCATCATTATAAAAAACAACGGATTGTCCTGGTGTTGTAGCTCTCTGTTTTTCATCAAATACGATTTTTACTCTACCCTCTTCCAATGGCTCTACGGTTGCATTTTGCTCTTGAGCTTTATATCTTATCTTCGCTTTTATTCTAAGAGGATTTTCGAGTCTGTCAATTGATATCCAGTTTAAATCATATGCATATATCTCTTTTACAAAAAGGTCATCATTCTCTCCGAGTATTACCCTGTTGTTCTCTACATCTATATCAACAACAAACATAGGTTTGCCTAAAGCTATTCCAAGTCCTCTTCTCTGTCCAATTGTGAACTTTGTAATACCGTTGTGATGTCCAAGGACATTACCTTGTATATCTACTATTTCACCTATTGTAGAAGTATTGTTTGAATGAGTTTTGATAAAATTGTTGTAATCATTATCATCTACGAAACATATTTCTTGGCTATCTGGTTTTGAAGCAACTCCAAATCCTAATTCTTTTGCGATCTCTCTTATTTCACTTTTCTTGTATTTCCCTAATGGAAAAAGTGTTCTAGATAGCTGCTCCTGATT
>CAYMBI010000007.1:0-15139 GCA_964388655.1 uncultured Candidatus Saccharibacteria bacterium
ATAGATTTTCTACTGTTAGAAATGCAGATAGAATCTTAGTAATAAAGGATGGAAAGATTATCGAAGAGGGTTCTCATGAAGAACTTATGAAGAAAAACAAAGTATATGCTGATAACTTCAGGAAGCAAGCGGAGGGATATAACTAAAAAGGGGGCCGTTAAGCCCCCTCTTAAATCTTTTTAAGTCTTATCTACCATTTCCAGGAGTAGGATTAATATTGCTTTCTCTGTTGTTTATACCATCTCCCGCATCATCGTTTACATTCCTTTCAGTATTACCTTGATTTCTTGCCTCATTCATCTTCTGAACAGCTTCTTGGAAGTTTGTTTGTGCTTGCTCAAAATTCTCTATTGCCTTTTGGAAATTCTCTTGAGCTTGTTCGTTTTCAAATGTTTTTTGCTCAAATCTTTCTCTTACCCTTTCCATGTTCTGGAGTTGGTTTTGTAGTTGTTCCTCAAGTCTATTTCTAATCTGAGCCAATGTAGCTTCATCATATTTACTTTCATCACTCTGTAGGAGTTGTACTCTTTCCTCTGCTCTTACTCTTTGCTTATCCAAATTCTCAACAGCAACCCCTAATATTTCCTCTGATGCAGCAGTATCGAGCAGTTTTTGTAACTCTAGAGCTCTTTCTTCAAGGATATCTTGTTCAAATTCTGCCTTGTTTACATCCCCAAAGGTAAATGTTCTTTGTACTGCTTCTGCAAAAAGATCGACCATGTATAAGGGGTCACCTGGAGCGGATGCATCTGCTTCTTTTGCAAGGAGATATCCTCCTCCAGTAAGTATTAGAATTAGCACTAAAATATAGCTTAGTACTTTCTTCATAAAGATTGAGATAATAATTAATATACATTTTACCCCTAGTAGACTTTTACTTCAATATATCAAAAAATATTTGAAATCTCATAGAACTTCTCATATACTTTAACATAATAAATTAAATTCCTTTTTAAATATGTGGTTGACTATTCTTTTAGGAGTATTGGTTGTAATAGCAGTATTTTCAGTAGCTCTTTACAACGGTTTAGTGAGACTAAAGCTTACTGTAGATGAAGCATCATCGGATATTGAAACTTTTCTTAAGCAAAGATATGACATGATTCCAAATCTTGTTGAAATAGTAAAAGGATATGCAAAGCATGAGAAAGAGATCTTTGAAAATGTTGCACAGTTAAGAAGTAAGGCAATAGGAGCTGGTTCTTTAGATGAGAAAATGGCATTGGAAGGAGAATTAGCAAAAGGTATTGCTAAAATATTTGCTATTGCAGAGGCATACCCTGAATTAAAAGCAAATGAGAACTTTATGCAGCTTCAGGCAAATCTTAAAGATTTAGAAGACAATATTCAAAAATCTAGAAGATTTTACAATGGTACCGTTAGAGACTTTAATACAAAGATTGCAATATTTCCTAACAATCTGTTAGCAGGTATGTTAGGTTTTAAGAGTATGCCTTTCTTTGAAGCAAGCGAAGAGGAACAAAAGAATGTAGAAATTAAGTTCTAGATCTGTTTTAGATGAAGAAACTTAATCTATTACTTCTCTTAGGCCTTTTTACATTTGTATTCCTCTTTACTACCCCTACTCATGCTCAGGAAGATGAAAAAATTATTGAGTTTGTAAGTGATATAACTGTTAAGACAGATGCAACAATTGATGTAAAGGAGAAGATTACTTTCTCTCCTTCAAACTCCATACAAAGACATGGATTAGAATGGCAGATACCATATGTATACTCAGTTAAGGCTTTTAGGAGAAATACTGAGATAAGATTTAACAATGTGGTTTATTATCCTTTAAACAATCCTGAGTTAAAAACATACAATCTATACTCAAGAACAGATGAAAATGGGTGGGTCATACTTCGTATAGGGAGTCCAGAAGGATATATCTCAGGTATACACGTATATGAGATTGACTATACACTAAAGTATTCTGGAATCTCATATTTTAAAGAAAATGATGAAATATACCTCAATATTATTGGTCCTGGTTGGAGGATACCCATAGAGAGTGCATATGCAAATATTACGCTACCCTCTAAACCTCTTGATGCAATATGCTTTACTGGTATAGATGGTTCTACAGAGCAACATTGTAATATTACTGAAACAGAAGAAGGTATAAATATTAGGGTAAGTAGGAGGTTAGAACCATACGAAGGGTATACATTTGCTGTTAAACTTGAAAAAGGAGTGTTAAAAGACACCACTAATGAAGAGAGACTTGTTTTTATACTTGCAAATATTGGAATTTTACTCCCTATTCCAATTGGAATATTTCTTTTTGGATTCTTAAGAAAAAAATACAAGAATGAAAAATTAACAGTTATTCCTTACTACGAACCAGAAAAAGATATGGATTCCTTACTTGCAGGAATATTAATTTCTAATAGGTTTAATCCTAAATATATTACTGCAGTTCTAATAGAACTAGCTACAAAAGGATATTTGAAAATAAGAGAATACGAAAAGAAGAAATATGAATTTGTTAAAAGAGAGAAAGATGGTAAAGATTTACCAGTTCATTTAAAAACACTTTTTGATGCGATATTTGCTCATGGAGATGTTGTTCCTGTTAAGAAATTAACAAATTTCTACTATACTGCATCTAAGGTACACATTGAAGCAAATCAATATATAAAGGAAAAAGGGATATTTTCAAATGATATTTTGAAAAGAAAAACTGTATTTACAGTAATTGCAATATTAGTAATGTTTGGAGCAATTATATCCACGGGTTTCTTTATTAAAATTTCTGCTATTGGGTGGATGTTAGGTATACTCTTTTCTGGATTGTTATTACTTCTCTTCTCTTTAACAATAGATATTAAGTCTAAAGAGGGAAACAAGAAGTATTACTATCTTTTAGGTATGAAGATGTATATAAATACAGCAGAAAAGCACAGGATAGAGTTTCATAACGATCCGAGGAGGTATAACGAAGTATTTGAAAGATTACTTCCATATGCAATGATATTTGGATTGGAGAAAAAATGGGCGAAATTGTTTGAAGATATATATACACAAACTCCAGATTGGTATGAAGGAAATTTCTCAACATTTAACGCCTACTACCTTGCAACATCTCTGAACTCAATGAACAGTACCGTAGTAAAGAGTGCTACTCCACCCTCTTCTAGTTACAATAGTGGTGGAGGATATAGGTCGGGTGGATGGAGTTCTGGTGGTAGTGGTTTTGGTGGTGGAGGAAGCTCTGGTGGCGGTGGAGGAGGTTCTGGTGGCGGAGGATGGTAATATGTAATATATTTTAATATGGGAATACTAGATTTTTTGTTTGGTTCTAAAATACAAACTACTTCTTTTCTTGAATTACATAAAAGGATTGTTGATTTAAGAGCTTCTAATTTATATCCATATACATACAATCTTCCACAAGCAATACAATTTCCATCAGATTTCTGGGATGATTTAATCAATATATACAAAAAGACTTATAAAGATGGTTTAGAGAGAGCTTTCTCTGTATTTTGGGCTGATGGTGAAGTTGTTCTTACAGAAGTAAATACAGGTTCCGATAAAATGGTTAAAAGTGGTGGAAGTATTCAGGTCAAATACTCTCATCATCCAACAAAGATGGATTATGCCAGAAAAGAACTTTACTTAGATGGGAAACTTTTAAAGAGAAAAGATGTATATCACAAAAATGTACCTAAAACTTTAGAAGTGCAGTATCTTTTTAATATACATACTCATCCAAAACACAAAAGGGAAGATGGAAGTGTATATTACAATTTTTTTTCTCCCCAGGATATAAAGGCGTTGCTTACTTCAAAAGCCATTATGACAGGACTTGTAACAGACAAGTTATGGCTATTGATTAGAACAGATCAAACACCTTCATCTGTAGAAGATTTAACAGATTCTCAAGTTACTCCAGAGTATGTTGAAAATACTTTAAAAATTGGAGTTTATAAGGCTGATTTTAACAAAAAAGCCTACAGATACTCTCTTGTAAACAAGTAGATATCTATTTTACCGTTACCGATTTTGCTAAATTTCTTGGTTTATCGATGTTGTTCCCTAATTCCTTTGCTAAGTAGTAAGAGATTAATTGAAAGGGAATTACATTACTAATAGCTTTTAAATCATTGCTATTTGCTACTTCAATAAAGTGGTCGAAACACTTCGTATCTTGTTTATCGCCTATTCCTATTGTAAGAGCTCCCCTAGCCTTCACCTCTTGTGTCGCAGATATTAGATCTTTTAAATTATTATCATTTGAAACAATAGAGAGGACTGGTGTTCCTTCTTCAATCAAAGCAATAACTCCATGTTTAAGTTCTCCCGCTGCAAAACCTTCAAAGTGTTTGTATGAGATTTCCTTTATTTTTAATGCTCCTTCTTGAGCAATGTGGAAATTTTGCCCTTTGCCCAATACAAAGAAATGTTCTTTCTCTTTAAGTATTTTTGATATATTCTCTATTTGTTTGAAAGTTTTTTTAGAAAAGAAACCTTCTAGATTGTTAGATATTATTCGTAATTCTCTTTTTGCATCTGTATACTCTCCAACTAAGGTTTTAGCAAGAAGATATCCAAAAGATATCTGAGATGTAAATACCTTTGTAGAGGCCACACAAATTTCACTTCCAGCATTAGACATAAAGAAAGAATCTGAAAGTCTTGAGAGAGTTGAACCAGGCATATTAATTATGCTTGCAATATAAACTCCTTTCTTCTTTAGTATTTCAACTGCCTCTAGAGTATCTGCTGTTTCTCCACTTTGCGAGACTGCGATAACGGTGTCTTTGGGTGAGATTATATCTAAATATGATTCTGTTTCATATGACTTAATTGAAATTGCATTTTTCTTTCCAATTTTTCTTAAATAGTAGGCTATTTGGTCTGCACTAAAACCTGCTGTACCTGCCCCTATAGTATATATGTTTGCTGTTTCCTTTAATCTTTTTATGAAGGGTTGAAGCTGTTTTTGGGTATATTCTGTTGCTTTAAGGATGGTATGTTGTTGTTCTACTATTTCTTTAATCATGTAATGTTCATACTTCTCTTTGTCGATATCTATTTCTAAGAGTTTTTCCTCTCTTGGTTTTCTATTTATATACCTTCCCTGCTTAATATCAAAGAGTTTATATTTTCCATTTTTAATTTCAATCAATTCTCCATTATTTATCTCTACTATATCTCTACAGTATTGGTTAAAAGCTAAAGGATCTGATGCTAGGTATATATCATTTCCTTTTATTCCTAAAATCAGAGGACTACCGTTTCTAATCGCTAATATTTGTTCCTTCTTACTATCAAGTAATATTACTGTATTCCTTCCCTCTAATTGCTTAAATGCCTTTATTAATGCCTTTCTTAAAGTTTTACTTGTTTTAAGTTCATGTTCAACTAATTTAACTATTACTTCTGTATCCACTTGTGTATCAAATATATAGCCAAGTTTTTCTAAGTAAGTTTTTAATTCTGTATAGTTTTCAACTATACCGTTTTGAGCTAGTACAAAGCTTCTATCTGATGAGTAATGAGGGTGAGCATTAGTAATAGTTACTCCCCCATGTGTAGCCCATCTAGTGTGTCCAATTCCTACTGTGGTATGATTCGTTTTTAGATTAATTTTTTCGGGTATATGACCTGTGTCTTTTTTAGTGATTATTTTTCCTTCCTCTATTGTACTTATACCCCATGAGTCATATCCTCTGTATTCTAATCTTTTTAGCCCTTGATGAATTATGTATGGAGCGTTGGATTTGCCCATGTATCCGAAAATACCGCACATATGTGTAGTTTTAATACTTTAATTACAATGTATGGGAATGTATTAAGAATCCTTTTGTATACTTTGTAGATTCTCTTTAGGCTGATACAACAGCCTGAAGGTTCCCGCTGATATTTTCGATAGCCTTCTCCTCGTTGTATACAATTTAGTATACCCAGTCGCTTAGATATATTAAGTTCCCTCTCCCATTATACATATCCTATTTAGAATGTTAATCCCTTCTTCTAATGAGTGATGCGTAGTACAAGACATTTAGTAGTGATGTTAGTAGTGCTGCTATATATGTTGTAGCTGCAGCAGAGAGAACAGATTTTGCACCTGTCATCCTACTTTCCGATATTAACGAATATTTCCTTATCAATCCGAAGGCTCTCTTACTAGCATCTATTTCAATTGGTAGTGTAACGAGAGCAAATACTGTTGTTAATGCGAAGAGTATGAGCCCTATTTGTGCAAGGTTAAGAAGGTTTAGTACTAATCCCAATATTATCAATATATATCCTAATCTTGATCCTACATTAACTACTGGTACAAGTCCTGTTCTAATGTTAAAGAGTAAAGAGTTGGAGAATTTCTGTTGTACATGCCCAAACTCATGTGCTACAACAGCAATAGCGGCTACAGAGTCATCAAGGGAGGCCCTTGAAAGACTTACTATGTTCTTACTTGGGTCAAAATGGTCACTTAGATTTTCTCCTTGTATTACAATATCTACAGGATATCTTTCCCCCTCTTTTATTCTTTGTGCAGCTTCTTGCCCTGTCATATTACTTCCTGATGAGAGCTTGGAATATTTGTTAAATGCAGAAGATATCCATATCTGAGCAATTGTCGCTAATATGAATCCAGGCAGTATATATATGAAGTACATTGGATCGTAGAACATTTAAGTAAGAGTAATATCTTAATGTTAATATTTTACATTGTATATTGAAGGGAATACAGAGGGTAGTTACCTACCCTCCATATGTTATATATACTCTTTCTTTCTTCTTGTATCTACTGCTACTATTCCAATACTTCCAAGTATTCCTACTGCTAGTAGTATCCATGGCCAGTATTTTTGTAAGAAGTTTCTTTCATCTAATACTTCGAAGTTTAGTGTACTATCTTTATCTTCTTCTACCTGTACACCTAATGTATCTTCTTCTAGTACATAGTTGTTAGGTAGTTTAGAGTCATCTACTGATATATAGTAGTCTCCACTACAGAGTGTTGTTTCCCAATATCCGTTTTCATCACTTACTATTTGTTTTACTGTTTCTTCCATTCCTTCTGTTATTGTATATATCCTTATTGATATTTCTGGGAATGCTCTTTCTCCTTCATCTTTTTCTCCGTTTTCATTAGAGTCTATGTATATATATCCTGATATTGTAGATGGGTTATCACATGTTTGTGATCCTTTTACTTCTTCATCATCTTCTAAGGTTTCTTCATCTTCTTCTAATGCTAATACATCTCCTTCACCACCTACTCCTAATATATCAGCGATGTATGTTGTTACTTTCTTAACAAGTGTAGTAGGTTTTGTGGTAGTTGTACTGCTTCCTGTTGTCACTCCTTGTACTTCTCCTACAGTGATATCAATTGTGTCAGTAGTACATATTAATCCTCCATCTTCACATACTTTTAGTGATGCGGTGTAGTCTCCAGCATTTGTATATTGGTGTGAGTAATTACTGAATATGTTTCCTTCTGTAGTTAGGGTACCTAATACATCTGCTGTTCCATCTCCAAAGGAGAGTGTGAATGTCCAATTACTGTCATCTAATCCTGGATCTGTGAAGGAGCCATTGAATGAGACACTGTTGCCTTCTAGTAGTTCTGTTGTAGAGGATGAGAAGAATACTGTAGGTAGTACATTTTCTATTGTCACTATGAATGTATGTGGTGTTGATTCATTTCCTGCTTTATCTATTGAGTGGTAAGAGATTGTGTAGTCTCCTTCTGGTATTAATGATGTGTCTGCTGTAGTTGTAGTTATTCCGTATGTATTACTTAATTCTGTTAATATTGTATCTGTTAGGTTTACATCCCAACTGTTAGTTGTAGTAGATGGTGAGATACATGTTTCTGATACATCTCCTATATCGCTTGTTATTGAGAAACAGAATTGATCTATTTCATAGTTATCTTCTACTAATACTTGTTTTGTAGGTATTGTAGAGCCTTCGTTAATACTGAAATCCTCTAAGGATTGAACTGTTGGAAGTGTGTTGTCTACAATTACATTTATTATATCTACGGAAAGATTGTTATCTTTGTTATCTGCTTTGTCACGAGCTTCTAGTCTTAGTTCATATGATCCATCTGCTTTTGCAGTTGTATCCCATGTATAAAGGAGAGCGTTGTCGATATTTACATCTGTTGTAATTGTTTTGGAAGTAGTATCTTGAATTTTGTAGTAGTATCTAAGGAGATTTGTATCTTGTACTGTACCTCTGAAGTCTACAATTCCTTTAACATACTTATTGTCTGAAGGATTTGTTATTTCAACAATTGGAGCATTCCTGTCTAGAGTAACATTACACCATTGTGTTGGTTCGCTAATATTTCCTGCCTTATCTACTGCCCTTACAATATATTTATATTCTCCATCTTGGTCTCTAATATCTCCTGTATTTATGGATTTGGTTAGATTTCTAAAATACTCATTATCCTTTATTCCATATATGTAGTGAGAGAAGTTTATATCTTCGCTGTCGTCCCAATCTACAGTGATTCTTCTATTATTAGTGTATCCACTGCATCCTAGAACATTTCCTTCAAAATCTTTAATTGTTAATCCTGTTGGTATATTTGGGGTTGTTTTATCATATGTAACTGTTAATATCTCACTTTGTAGGCTTTCATTACCTGCGTTATCAACTGTTTTTACCCAGAATTCATATTTACCTTCTCCATGTCCATATGTACCTGAGTGCCAATATGGATTACCTACCTCTCTAAGTCCTGTATTCCATGTTATAGTAGTTCCTCCATTTGCAGGTGTAAAGGTGTATCCTAAAATATATCCTTTTGTGCCAGAGAGAGTGTCATCTCCTCCTGTCCATTCCAATTTAATGAAATTTATATTTGTAAAGAGATCATTTTCTGGAGCAAAAAATTCTGGAGTAGAAGGTTTTGTAGAATCTACAATGAATGTCTCGGAATGATTTTGTCCTCCTACTAAATAGTTAAGTGGGAAAGTTCTTTGACTATATATTGAACTGTGAATTCTGTATGTACCATCTACCCAAGTATCTGGAATTGTTTGTTCTGTGGTATAGAATTCATATGTTTTTGTTTCTCCAGGTTGTAAGTCTAAGAGAGCCTTACCTCTAAATGTTCCACTTATGTATGTACCACTTGGATTTGTAATATTTATTACTAATTGCTCTTTTGTAGGATCTAAAGGAATACTACCATTATTGGTAACCTCTACATCTATACTTAGTACATCTCCTTCTTTGTAATATTCTTTGTGTGCATTTACATAGTTAACTGTTGCAGAGAGATGCTGGGTAGTTAATGGATATCTATCTGAAGAATTTCCATCAATATCATAAGGGGTTTCTCCAATACCATCTCCATTTAAATCTATACCTGTATAGTCACTCCAGTAGTTTCCTTTTACACCGTTGTCATAGTAGTATGCACTTTCGTCAGCAGCATTTTCTTCTTTGTTATCAAAAATATTTTCTGTAATTTGTACTGTGGGTGATATGTCTGTGTCTAGCCATATTCCATAGTCATTATTCTTTACGGTGTTTCCTTTTATTAGAGCATTTTCAAAGAGTCCATCATAAAGGATTATTCCATCTCCCAAGTTGTCATGAATGTGATTATTAATAATCTCCAGATTAGTTCCAACTCCTATTGCATATATACCACCCCATCCATTGTGATGAATATTGTTATTTATTATCTTTAGATTATTTCCTGCATTTAGGGGTAAAATCCCTGTTGCAGCCCATGATGATGGTGTGTATAGATTGCCGTATATTTCATTGTTTTGAATAGTTCCTGTTGCACCATCAGCATATTGCACACCATTTTGTGCAATAAAATCTATATCTCCAAAACCGTATATCAAGGAATCATAAAGATTTGCAGTTAAACCGACTCCTCTTAGAACTAATCCATTCTTTTGATAATCATGAACTGTTATGGAATTAAAATCTATTGTTCTTTCTGTACTATCAGAGTTATATGCATATATTCCAACGCCTCCCTGATTCCCATTCGCTGGAGTTTCTTTTATATTTACTATTGAAACATCTGTTAAGGATCCTGAAGAGTTAAGGAGTCCTACTCCTACCATTCTGTAGTTAGCGTTACCTCTTCCTTGTCCATCAATTGTTAGATTGTTTAGAGATAATTTTGCAGAGGAAGTACTGATAATAGGTTTAAGGTTTTCAAAAGTTGTTGTAAGAGATGTTGGACTTACTATTTTGGTATTGTTTTCTGATTCTCCATAAATATTTACATTTTTATTTTCTAATATAATTTGTTCTTCGTATTTACCATCTGCTACCATTATGTACCCATTATCTACAACCTTATCTATTGCAAATTGAATTGTTGCAAAAGGTTCATTCATATTACCTGTAGACTGGTGATCCTTATCTACTCCTGTTGTTGTTACAAAAACAGGGTTTCTATTTCCCTCTAAAAGTTCGGCACCTCCGGGAGTTGATCTCCTAAGATCCAATATATAAGCATCGTTATTAAGTTCACCTAAAGCAATTATGCTCTGTTGATAGTCAGGGAATCCATAAGAAGCAGAGTTCCAAACAATATCCCATTCATTATGAGCAGTAGTCCATTCGTTATCTAGCATAGTTCTATTATCTGCATCTTCAGAACTTGATGTGTAATGCATAATTCCACCCTTGGTGTTGTATATTGTATTCTCACTAGTGTTTGTTGTATTAGTTGGTCTTACTACAATACCGTTTCTTACTGAGTGAATTGTATTGTTCGTAATATCGATATCAGTACCACCATTGCTCCCTACTGTAATGCCTCTTGTATACATATCTTTCTGTGCAGTAGAAGGTGGGTAGTTTCCATAGACAAGGTTATCTTTTATTTGTATATTTGTAAGGTTAGCATTATCTGGAATAGCTATTAATGCTCTTGCTACCTCATCAGAATCTTGTGTAAATGAATTCTGGTGAGTAATTTCAAATCCTTCTATACTTACATTACTACTTGTAATACTGAATACTGTTTTTGCAGGAGTATCTATATTTATTAACTTAGCACCACTTGCTCCAATAATTGTTAATTCTTTATTAATTACTATTGTATCTGATATTTGATACTCTCCTGCTAGTACATTGATAGTATCCCCGTTATTAGAAGCTGTGATAGCTTCTTGTATAGTGTCATAACAAAACATTCCACTATCACTAGACACATTACATGTACTATCTACCTCTTCAGTACCTTCGGTAACATCTTCTGGTATTGTTCCTAATGGAACTACTATAAATGTAGTGAAATGATCTAATCCAGATATCTTTACAATACCCTCATTAACAAGTACCTCATCTATTGGTGTATATGTACTACCATTCTCTGAATACTTAACCTCTATCTCTTCCCCTTGGTTATTAGGTAATACTAAATCATATGTAAATGACCCATTACTCATTGTAGAAGTAAAATCCCAAGCATATTCATCTGTAGTATTTAAAGAAAGTTTTTCTTCTTCAGTAAGTATTACTTTTTTAATAGTAAGATCTCCCTCTTCTGTAATAGAGGTAAATCGAATCCTTACCCTATCATCCTCTGGATATACATACTCCTTCTCTTCTACAAGAGATACAGTATATATACCTTCCTCAAAGGTGGATGTAGAGATACCTTCTTCTAGGATATCTTCTGATTCATCAATAGGTATGGTAGGTATTTCTGTTATACTTTCTTCTTGTTCAATATCTAAATCCTGTGCAATTACTATTGCAGGGGAGAGAACATTTGGAACAATTAATGAAAAAAGTAAAAGGAAATTTAAAACATTGGCAGTATATCTCTTAAGAGATTTCTTGAGTGTAAATTTACCCATATATAATTAAGTATTAAATTACTTAATAGAGGGAAGCCTCTATGACTTATAATATACCTGACAGAATATGAAGTCAAATATGCTAAATATCCCTTGTTAAAAGGAATATCCCAAACGCAATACTACTACCTATTAAAGCAGTATATATTTGTACTAAGCCCATAGATGTAAGAAATATGTTTGGTAAGCCAATGGTTTGTACAAGTATATATGTTGATGTATAGAGGAACAAAACTTTAAGAAATATACCTATTAATATACCTAAGATATTTTTCTTTTTTGATATAGAGTAAGAGAGAAGGATATTAGAAATCATAATGAAGGGCATTAGATATACTAAGAAGAGAGTAGCACCTCCGAATAGTAGACCAGTACCTGTAGCAACAAGTGATGGTGTAAGTAATATGGGTACTGTTTTCTTAAAACCGTATTTGAGTGTAGAGTATGTAATTAGTAAGTTAATGGTACTACCTACTAATAGCTGAGGTTTTGATATTAAGAGTGGTACTAAGAAAGAGAGAGTGTAAAGTGTATAGAGAGTAATTGTATTAAGATCTAATTCTTTACCTAAGAGTGTATGTCTTTTTACATTTGTTAATTGCATATTTAAGTGTATCACAATATATATTTGAAATTAAAGTAGTAAATGTTTACTATGTATGTAATTAAGTTTTGATATTTTTCATGTTGGAATTTGACAAAAAGAAAAAATATCTATGTATGTTAGCTCCGTCTTTTGTTTCTGTATATGACTATCCTGATATTGTATATAGGTTGAGAGCCTTGGGGTTTGATAAGGTAGTAGAAGTGACCTTTGGTGCTAAGATGACCAATATTAATTACTATCAAATACTTAAAGAGAACAATGACAGGACTTGGATATCATCTCCTTGCCCAACTTTGGTTAATGTCATTAGAGGTAAATATCCTCATTTACTACGCAATCTTGTACCAGTTCATTCTCCTATGGGAAGTATGGGATTAATTTGTAGAAAGCATTTTCCAGGCTATGTTAATGTATTTGTTGGTCCATGTTTAACTAAAAAGATGGAAGCTCAGGAATTAGAGACAATAGATGAGGCTTTGACCTTTAGAGATTTAGATGAGCTTTTTGTGAAGTACAACATTCCAGAGAAGATTACTGATGCTAAACATATTGCAACTTTTGATAAATTCTATAACGACTATACTAAGATATATCCTCTTTCGGGGGGTCTCTCTGATACCTTACAGTATCAACATATATTAAAAAAGAAAGATATTCTTGTGATGGAAGGTATGGATAATATCATTAAGATTCTAGATGGGTTTAAGGATGGGTATTACAAAAATTATAAATTCCTAGATATTTTGACATGTGAAGGAGGATGTATAAATGGTCCAGGAATAAACTATCAGTATCCGATTAAGGAAAGAATACGTAGGGTAAGAAAGTATAAAGAGTATGCAAGTAGATATGAAAAGGATTTAGGAAGAACAGGTAAAAAAGCTGATGCAGATGGTTTAGATTTCAGTAGGAGATTTGAATGATTTTTACAAATATTTTTCAATAATAGGCCTGTTTATTGGAAAACTTCTTTCTTGTCCCTCTATGTACAATAAATCGTCCTCAGAAAATGCTCTTTCTGCTTCCTCAGTAATTATATGTGCTATGTCCTGCTCTTGTAATTCTTGTAATTCTTCTAGTGTAAAATCTGGATAGCTATTATTTCCCCATGTAACACCCTCATTAAGTATGTTATCTTCAATTTGTAAGTAAGCATGTTTTATATTTCCACCTACAAACCAAATTTCTGCATCCAACCCATTTTCTTTTGCTTTAAGGAAATTGATAAAAGCGTTTTGAATACAATTTAATTTAGGATTATGGCTAAACATGGGTCAATTATATCATAGAGAATTTCTTCATAGAATGATATATTATTACAATTAAAATAATATTTGTTGTATACATGAATGAGTTCATGAAGATAGCAATTGAAGAAGCAAGAAAGGGTATGAAGAAAAGACATGGTGGTCCTTTTGGGGCGGTAATTGTAAAGGATGGAAAAGTATTAGCAAAGGGTCACAATACTGTTGTAAAAGATAGAGATGCAACATGTCATGCAGAGATAAATGTAATAAGGTATGCGAGTAAAAAGCTTAAATCATTTGATTTATCATCTTGTGAGATATATACAACAGGGAAACCATGTAAAATGTGTGAAGGAGCTATTAATTGGGCCAAAATAAAGAAAGTATACTATGGTAATACATACAAGGAGGCTTTCATTATGTCTTTTGATGAGGAAAAAGGAAATAACGGTGAAATTGAGATGAAGAGAATTGATAGTAGTGAAACTGCCAAATTAGTAGAAGAGTGGCAAGATTTTCCGAGAAAGGTTACATATTAATGTTGACTTTTCTTTCAGAGACCTATAACCTATTCAATAACCTCTAAATATTCTGATATGTCTAAATACATTTTTGTATCTGGTGGAGTAATTTCTGGAATTGGAAAAGGTATCTCCGCCGCCTCTATCGCTTTTATTCTTAAATCATATGGTTACAAGATAACCATGATTAAAGCAGATCCATATTTAAATGTGGACGCTGGTACTATGAATCCACTTGAACATGGAGAAACCTTTGTTTTGGAAGATGGATTTGAAACAGATATGGATATTGGTTCGTACGAAAGATTTGTTAATGAATCCTTTTCAAGACCAAATTCTATGACTTGTGGTGCTATTTTAGAAAAAGTTATAAAAGATGAAAGGTCCCTAGCCTATGAAGGTAAATGGGTAAGTCTAGATTACCATGTTCCTGATGAAATAATTACATGGATAAAGAATGTTTCCAAAGAAAGTAAAACTGATATTACAATTGTTGAAATTGGTGGAACTGTTGGTGAAGTTGGGAATGGTTTGTTTTTAGAAGCGAATAAGATAATGAAGATTGAAAATCCTAAAGATGTAATCCATGTTCATGTCTCATATTTGCCTGTTCCTGGAACTTTGGGAGAAATGAAAAGTAAACCAGTACAAATTTCTACTAAATTGATAAATGGATATGGTCTTCATCCAGATTTTCTAATAGCTAGATCCAAGACAGGTCTTGATGATGTAAGAAGAGAAAAATTGGCAAGATACTGCTTTGTACCAGTTGAAAATGTTATTTCTGCTCATGATGTAGATTGTATATATGATGTACCTGAGAATTTTGAGAAAGACAGATTAGGAAAAAATATATTAAAGAAATTAGGTCTTAAACCTAAGAAGACTAATTTGATGAATATATGGAAAAAGAAAACAAAGAAAATGAGGAACTTAAAAAAGGAA
>CAYMBI010000008.1:0-747 GCA_964388655.1 uncultured Candidatus Saccharibacteria bacterium
ACATTTCAATTTTTGAGAATGTATTAGGGGAGAAGATAGTAGGGAATATGATACATCTTCCTAATGTTGTAAGTAGAAAGAAACAGATATTACCAATTATTGAGAAAATGTACTCTTAAAGGGGTCTCTGAGGGTCTCGTGATATATTCGTAAATATTTAGCATTTAAGCTAATCACAAGACCCTCATTGGCCTATTTAGTTTTCTTGACAAGTTCTAGACACTTCGTCTTCCGACCGTCATACTCAATCTGAATCCACTGATAATCGGATCTAGCACGGAAAGTGCCGCTACCTCCAAAATAGCCGAAGCAAACAATCTGTCTCCCAATTAAAGCTTCTAGTGGTGTCCATTCTCCCCACTCAAGCCACTCTTGCCCATTGTTAACCCTAGTTATAGAGTAGGACCCTATATAATTTGGGTTAGGTTCTAGAACAAAAGTGAGGCTTTCAGTTGGAGCATCTTTCACTGTTTTCTTGTTGTTGTCGCAAGCGACTAAGACAGCAAGTACAGTGACGGCTAAAACTAACAGAAAGAATTTTTTCATTTTTCTCTCCTTAAACCTTTGATTCCACCAGATGGTGGTTAATACGAACAAAACAAATATCTATATAGATAAATATCTATGTTGTTCGTATTAAAAGGAGTATATGAAAAAGTATATAAATAGGCCTTTTTAAAGAGCAGTGTATTCTTTATGTATTAAAACAAAAAGGAGAGAAAAGTTTAATTACCAGTGAAGATGTTG
>CAYMBI010000008.1:828-14318 GCA_964388655.1 uncultured Candidatus Saccharibacteria bacterium
ATAATAGGCTATTAACCTACATGTATATTATACCACATTACTATGGGGTTGAGAAGTTTCTATACCTCAGTCTTCCAATCAAAAGTATCGGTTAAAATCTCTGGTACTTCCTTTCTAACAATAACCATATATTCAAACATTACTGCATTACCTCCATTTTTAGTTCTTGCTGACCAGCCATCTGAATCAATCTTTACATCTCCATTATCATCAACCACCTGACACTCAATACAAAGAACCATACCATCTACAAGAAGAGTACCTTTTCCTTTCTTACCAAATGCAGGAACATCAGGAATATCATGCAGTGTTTTTCCTATACCATGACCAACAAAGATTCTTAATACATTAAAACCATTTTCTTTAGCAACTCTTTCCATTTCATGTCCAATATCTCCTGTATGATTTCCGACAACAGCAAAATTTAAAGCATTCTCTACAGCTTTCCTTCCTGCCTTTAACAACTTTAAATTATTGGAATCGGTTTTCCCAACACTCCAAGTCCAACAGTGGTCAGTGTACATACCTTTATAAACAATCCCAAAATCAATCGATACTAAATCCCCTTTCTTTAAAGGAACATCTGTTGGAAGACCATGTACAGCGACATCGTTAACAGAGATACATGTATTAAAATTGTAGCCATCAACTCTTTTAAATGCTGGTTCTACATTGTAGCTTCTACACCAATATGCAGCTTTCTGATCTATTTCCAAAGGAGTAATTCCCTCTCTAATTTCTTTCCCTAATTTTTTTAGAATTGAAACAGAAATATCACATGCCTCTCTTAATATTTTCTCATCTTTTGCTTTTGTTAATATCATACCTAATTATATCTCCAAAACAGAAAGAAATTAAGCTATGATATACAATTCTTCTTCAGCCCTAGTTACAGCTGTGTACAACCATCTTCGAAAGGTATCATCATCCATCTTAGGAAATCTTTCTTCAAAGACTACAACCCTTCTTGCTTGACTACCCTGAGCCTTATGTACTGTAAGTGCATATCCAAAATCAAAATAGTTAATATCTCCATTAGTCTTTTCAACTAAATCAATAGAATTAAACTGTTCGATAGATATTTTCCCCCAAAAAGGAATATCTTCAAAATCAAGAGAGATTTCAGCTTCGTAGTATTTTAATTCTTCGTTTCCTTCTCTAGAAATATCAAGAATGGTTCCTGTCATTCCATTAAATATTTCCATTAGTCTATTGTTTTTTAAACATATAACCCTATCACCGATTTGAGGATTAGGAGTATCAAATCGTAAACTTCGAATTGCCTTGTTCAAATTAATTCTTGTCTTGTTGTATCCGCACAAAACCATAGTATCATCATTGAAAGAATCAAAGATGTCACGAATGGTATCTTGAGTATCACTTTCTTCTTTGTTCAACTTCTTAACACTCCTCGAAAATTCCTCAAAAGGTATATTCCCATACTTTCTGGCAATTTCAGACACTTTAATAATTGGATTGTTTAATTCTTGCCTGTATATTTCTTCCAATGTTTGATCAGGATTACTCATTAAGTTAAAACTACTGTTAACAGGTGGCAACTGTCCATGATCTCCTACAGCAAGTATTGGTCTTCCAAAGCTTAATAAGTCTTTCCATATATCTTCAGTAACCATGGAGGCTTCATCTACAACGATTAAATCATATTTGAATTCTTCTTCAGGAATTTTCTCCCAACCAATTATGTTGTCCTTATCATCTAAAATTGCTCTGTATATTAATCTATGGATAGTACCAATAAAATCTGTGTTTTGAAGAGATTTTGTATCTCTTAATCTCCTATTTAACACCCTTGTTGCTTTACCAGTGTAGCTACAAAATGCAATCTTTAATTTTTTGTCATCGTTATGCAAGAAATTTGATAAATATCCCAGTAGAGTAGTTTTACCTGTTCCAGCGTACCCCCCCAGTGTGGTATACTGAGACTTAGACAATTTATACCAATCTAATATATTCTCACTTACTTTAATTTGTGATTTTGATAATTCGAAGTCTTTCATATAAAAGGATATAGATAATGGATATATAATATTACAATATTTAATCTAATGAAAAGTTTTTTTTCGAAACTGCTCCTAGCTGTACTTTTAATAATACCTCTTTTTTCCTTGAGTAATATATCCGCACAAGATAGTGAAATTAAACCAATGGGAAATAAATATGCAATATACTTTGGTGGAATAGGGTGTCCTCATTGTGCAAAAGTTGCTCCAGTATTACAAAAGAAAGTTAATGAGGGGAGTTTAATACTAATTGAGTATGAAATATACAAGAATCTGGCTAATTCTCAATCTCTTTCTGAATATGCTGATACCTACAAATTAAGTCTAGGAATTCCGCAAATCTTGTTTAACAAGGACAGTAAAGAATCAGGTGATAGTCCAATACTTGGAAAATTAGATCAAATGATAAAGGATGCAGAAGAAAACACTGTATATCTTGCTAATGGAAGCTCTGTTTCATTTGAAGATTTAAATCTTAATGATTTAAAAAGGTACCCAACAATATATGGAAAAGACAGGGTAGCAATAAGAAAATCTTTAACTAATCTTTCTTCTGATGAAAATGAAATGATTAAAAACTTCATTTCTGCTCAATCAATAGAAGAAGCAATTGCAAATTTAAATGGGAAAACCAAAAAAACTGAGAGAGTAGATTATTCTGGTGGCTCTTTATCTTTCCAAAATGCAATTGAGGTTAATGGCTGGTTACTACAGTGGAATGGTAACTCCGTAGAAGGAACAAAAAACAATACAAGCATAGATGAAGCAGGAAGTACAGTTGCATCTGTATCAATTTGGAAGACCATTATGCTTGGTCTGGCGGATTCTGTTAATCCCTGTGCTATCTCCGTATTAGCGTTAATGCTCATTGCAATCGTCACCTATAACCCAGGGAGTAGAAGACAGGTACTCCTGGCAGGTTTCTCATTTATACTTGCGGTAGTCATTATGTACCTCTTTTACGGATATTTGATTATAACCGCTTTCCAATTCATACAATCAATCGCAACAATTAAGTTGTATATATATAAGGGACTTGGCGGTGTAGCTATTATTCTTGGTTTGCTTGAACTTAAGGATTATTTTAGATACAAACCTGGTAGTCTTGGAACTGAAATGCCTTTGTTTCTTAGACCAAAAGTTAACAAATTAATATCTAAAGTAACATCTCCCGTTGGTGCCTTCGGTATGGGATTGTTTGTAACACTGTTCTTACTACCTTGTACAATTGGACCATATATTATATTAGGGGGATTACTTGCCGATCAGGGCTTTATCAATGCTATACCACTTCTACTTCTTTACAATTTCGTATTTGTATTACCAATGATTGTGATAACCCTGCTTGTATACTTCGGTTCTAAGAGAGCAGAGGATGTAAAGGACTGGAAAGAGAAAAACGTAAGAAAAATGCACCTTATTGCAGGTGCATTAATGCTTCTAATTGGTATAATGATGATATTAGGAATCTTTTAGTTACTTGATTTCTAATAACTCTACTCTAAATATCAAACCTGAATTAGCAGGAATAGCTCCCGTAGAATAAGATCCATATGCCATCTTTGATGGTATTTTAAGTATTCTTTCTTCACCAACTTTCATTCCAACTAAACCTTCCTCCCAACCTTGAATAACATTTCCTTGTCCTAATATAAATTCAAAAGGAACCTCCCTATCAAAGGAACTATCAAATTTAGTACCATTTATTAAAGTTCCTTCATAATGCACTACTAAGGTATCACCATCCTTTGCTTCTGCACCCTCTCCCTCTTTTGTAGTCTCTATACTTAGACTTTCAAAATCTGTCATTCCATTTACCTCCTTTCCTTCTGAGTTCTCAGCAAGATCATTTCCTTGAAAGTAATCTATTCCTCTGTCCTTCCCAAGATATATAAATATTAGTACGCATGCAACTAAGATTACGGGAATAGCGATAAACATGAACTTAGCACCTTGAGGTATTTCCATAAAAAATATTTGAGAATTTAACTCTCAGAATATACCAAGTTCTTTCACATCGTACAACCTTTTTAATTTGTCTATCAAATATTCTTGTGTTACAATGATTAGCGTTAATTTTTTTTAAAAGAGTCGTGCCACTTCAAAAACAGATAATACAAAACACCCTCGATCTAATAAAAAATATAGAATTAAGATCTTACAGAAAAGGAGAACTCTCCCCTTTGCAATTAAGAACCTTGGTTTTCATAAAGGATAAAGGTTGTGTTAAATCAAGTGATTTAGCAAAACAGTTTAATGTTACACCTGCAACTATTACAGCACAGATAGATAAGTTAGTAAGCAATGGATGGTTAGAAAGATGTGATGATGGTAATGATAGAAGAGTAATAAATATCATTTTAACAGAGAAAGCTAACAAAGAAGTAGATAAGCTTGTCGATCAAACCGTTAAAAGATATGACTGGATATTCAAATCATTAACAAAGGAGGAACAAAAAACCTTTCTCAATCTTGTAATAAAGATTAACCAAAACGCCCATAAATCAGAACTTTAGATATTAAAAATATGTCAAAAAAAGAAACTCTGTATATTGATACAGAAACAACAGATGTCCAAAGTCAGGATATAATTCAAATAGCATTCATTACAGATAATCCAGATATTTGGATGAATAAATATATTAAACCAAAACAGGATATTTCTTTTGGTGCTATGGCTGTTCATAATATTACACCTGAGATGGTTGAAAACGAGAAATATTTTGAAGATGCAACAGTACCTGATGAGGGTAAGGATCCTGAATTCAAAGGAAGTTCATTAAAAGAATATTTACAATTTCTTGCAGATAAATATATTTGGGTTGCACATAACGCCGATTTTGATATTTCAGTACTTGCAAAAAAGGGAATTGAAGTTAAAGATCCTATATGTACATTAAAAGTAGCTAGAAACGCCCTAACTACACCAGATGGTCACGATTTAGAAAGTTACAAATTACAATATCTCAGATACTATCTCGGACTCTACAAGAAGGAGGATAAAAACCATATTACCGCTCATGACGCACTAAGTGATGTCTATTTCCTAAGAGATTTGTATATGTATTTGAAGAACAATACAAAGCTAAGTGTAGAGAATATGCAGCTAATAACAAAACAACCCCAAGTAATGAGAGAAATGTCTTTTGGTAAATATATGGGTAAAACATTCGAAGAAATTGAAAGAACAGATAGGGAGTATTTAGAGTGGTTAGTAGAAAGTATGTCAGACAAACCAGATTTACAATGGAATGCAAAGAAAGCTCTCGACGAGGGATTAAGAAGCAGAACTCAATCTCTTTTCTAATTCTTTTGCAAGCATTTTTAAATCTTCATTTCTGAAAGAGGAAACTATAACAAAATCTTTGAAATCATCCCTTAATATCTTCCTCTTCTCTTCCAATTGCTCTAGACTTAAAATATCAGCTTTTGTAAATACAACAAGCTCTGGTAAATATGCTAAATCTTTTGATATTTTCTCAAACTCGTTTCTCATTTGATTATATACACCTTGAAGATTTTCATTTTCAAGACTAATGCAATGAACAAGAAGTCGAGAATATTTTGTATGTTTTAGGAATTTAGTACCCAAACCTTTTCCCTTGTAAGTGCCTTCAATTAAACCAGGTAAATCCATTAATACAAACCTACCCATAATTGCAAGTTGAGGATCTAGAGTAGTAAATTCATATGGTGCAACTTTGTATTTTGCGTTAGTTAGACCGTTTATAAGGCTTGATTTCCCGGCATTAGGCAAACCAAGGAATATAGCATCAGCTCTTAGATTCAATTCTAATTTCAATTTTTTCACCTCTCCTTTTTGAGCTCTTCTTCTTGATAACTTCCCATCCCATCCCTCTCCTCTTAGTTGAAAATTACCTAAGCCTCCTTCTCCACCAGTTAATATTTTAACCCTGTCTCCTTTATTCATTATTTTAACAATCTCAGACCCATCTTCATTTAAAATCTTCGTAACTAAAGGTACAAAAATAGTTAAATCTTTACCATTCTTCCCATCCCTTTTGTTTTTCTCTCCTCTGTAACCATCTTCTGCTTTCAATACAGGATTCTTTTCTAAATGTGATAGGTCAAAGTAATTGGTACTACCTTCAAAATACACATCTCCCCCTTTACCACCATTACCTCCATCTGCTCTTCTACGATTATCAAATGCAATTATGCCCTCTCCACCATTACCAGATTGGATTTTAATCTGTATTAAATCTTTCATAATCATACATTCTACAATACAGAAGCTATTTTGTAATCTTTTGACAATGCAAATATGTAGTGATACTCTAAATGTATACGTAATATTCCAAAGAACATATAGATGAAAAAAAGATTTATAATTAAATTTGCAGGTCAATCAGGACAGGGTATAAATATATTAGGTGAGATACTAGCAAAAGGTATTAAAAATAGTGGATACAACATATTTGCAAGTAGAGAATATCCATCAATAATTAAAGGAGGATATGCATCATACCAAATAGATTTTTCTGATGAAGAAATACTAGCTTCCTCTAAATATTCTCATATTTTGGCCTCACTTGCAGAGGAAGCTCTCCATAAATACACTTCTCTTGTAAAACCAAAAGGTATCATTATCCATTCTTTAAAGGATTTCCAATTTAGTAGAGAAGAGAGTAAACATATTGAAGATAATAAAATACAGGTTGTTCATATAGATACAAAACAAATAGCATTGGATAATAAAGCTCCTGAAATTATGGCAAATGTCGTATTACTTGGATATATATGGAAACTTTTAGATTTAGATATAAAGGTTATTGAAAAATTACTAAGAAAAATCTTTGCAAAAAAGAACATTGATATGGATGCAGAGATAAGATGTTTAATGGCTGGGTACAATATTGAAAAACCAAAAGAATTTAATATTGATAAAAATATATTAAAAATCAAAAGAAACTGGAATAAGTCAAAGGTATTAACGGGAAATGATGCAATAGGACTCGGAGCAATCTCTGCTGGTTGTAGGGCTTACTATGGATACCCAATGACACCTTCTACAGCAATCTTGGAAATTCTTGGTAGTACTTACAAAGAAACAGGAATGATTGTTAAGCAAGCAGAAAGTGAAATAACGGCTGCCCAATTAGTTATGGGAAGTATGTATATGGGAACTAGAGCCTTTACAGCCACTTCTGGTGGAGGATTCGACTTAATGACAGAAACTCTTTCTTGTGCTGGTATGACAGAAACTCCCTTTGTAGTTGTACTTGGACAAAGGTCTGGTTCTGGTACAGGAGTTCCAACATGGACAGGTGCAGGGGATTTAAATGCTGCACTTGGAGCAGGTCATGGAGAATTTCCAAGATGTGTAATTGCTACAAGTGATGCAAAAGATTCTTATGAATTGATTCAAAGAGCATTCAATATCGCAGATATTTATCAAATTCCAGTAATTGTTTTAACCGAAAAACAAAATGCAGAATCACTCTTCAATATCTCTAACTTAAACAAACCCTTAAAAATTGAAAGAGGCTTAAGGAGTGGTAAGCATAGATATGAAATTACTGATAATGGTATTTCACCAAGATGGTTACCACAAAGTGGGAAACCTACATACCTTGTAAACAGTGATGAACACTCTGAAGATGGAATAAGTACAGAAGATCCTCAAACGATTACAAACATGGTTGAGAAAAGAATGAGAAAATTATTAACCCTTAGAAATCAACTCCCTGAACCAGTATATTATGGACCTAGAGACGCAGAAACAGTATTTATAGGTATGGGTACAACAAAGAATGCAGTGTTAGATGCAATGAAAGAAATAGACAAAAAGATAGGATATTTACACTATCAGTACATATATCCACTGAAATTTGAAAAAATTCTAGAAATATATGAAGGAGGAAGCCGAGTTATCCTTATCGAAAACAATCAAAGTGGTGAATTTGGAAACCTAATCAAGAGAGAATGTAACTTTGAATTTCCAGAAAAACTCCTTAAATTTGATTCTAGACCATTCTTTGTTGATGATATATTAGATTTTTTAGGAAAGTAATATGGCATTAAAGATTGAAGATTACAACACAGGCGTAAGAAATACTTGGTGCCCAGGATGTGGGAATTTCGGTATACATATAGCTTTAAAGCAAGCTCTCGTAGACCTTAAAAAAGCACCTAGTGATATCGTATTAACATTTGATATTGGTTGTAATGGTAATGGAGTAGATGATATTGATGGATTTAGGTTTAAAGGCTTACATGGGAGATCTATACCACTCGCTGTCGGTGCACATTTAGCAAACAGACAAATGACAGTTATATCTGATATTGGTGATGGAGGATTACTACATGAGGGAGTAGATCATTTAATACATGCAATTCGTTCAAATTACGATATTACATTATTAATTCATAACAACCAAAACTTTGCATTAACTACTGGACAAGCGACCTCTACCACAAAAGAAGGTAAGCCTATGTACGCATTTCCCGATGGAAAAACAGAGGGAAATATTAATATCGGAGAATTAGTATTAAGTCTTAATCCAACATTTTTTGCAAGAGGTTACTCAGGAGAACCACAACAACTAGCAGAGATAATTAAGGAAGGAATTAAACATAAAGGTTTTAGTGTAATTGAAATTATGCAAGTTTGTCCTACATACACACCAGAAAGCAATCATGAGTGGTTTAAAGAAAGAATTAAGGAAACAGAAAGAAAATCAACTATAAGTGAAGCTGTTAAATGTGTTAAAGATATGGATATCATATATACGGGAGTCATATATCAAAATAAAAATATGTTAGACTACTACTCTAGACTTGAGAACCGTAAAGGAAAGAAAACAGAACTAGTAAATGAAGTAAAGAATATTGATATTAAGAGAATCTTAAATATATTCGAATAGAGAAATGATTAAAGAAAATACACTTTCTCCAAAAAGTATAGCAATTGTTGGAGCTTCACAAGATAAAGAAAAAATAGGAAACGTAATACTTAGAAACCTCATCACAGGAGGATATAATGGGAAAATATTTCCAATTAATCCTAAATACAAAGAAGTAGAAGGAAAAGAATGTTTTCCAGATATCTTGAGTATAAGAGATAGTATTGAAATGGTTTGCATTGCCGTACCATCTCAATTTGTAAATACAATAGTAGATCAATGTATACAAAAAAAAGTTCAAACTGTAGTAATCATTTCTGCTGGATTCAAAGAGACTGGAAAAGAAGGAAGAGAATTAGAGAATGAAATTGTAGGTAAATTGAAAAGTGCTGGGATACGATTAATAGGGCCAAATAGCCTAGGCTTTATTAATAACAATGATAATATTAACCTATCTTTTGCAAGAACTAACCCAGGAGAAGGAACTATCGCTTTTATTTCTCAATCAGGAGCATTTGCTACAGCTATCTTAGATATGGCTTCTAAAGACAATGTCGGCTTTTCCAAAGTAATTTCAATTGGTAACAAAGGAGATATACACGAGAATGAATTGATCGAATATTTTCAGAAAGATAGTGATACACATTCAATTGCAATGTATTTAGAAGATTTTTCTGATGGTAAAGACTTTATAGAAATAGCACAAAAGATAGATAAACCAATTGTCATAATAGCACCAGGTAGCTCTAAAAAGGGCACAGAAGCTATTTCTTCTCATACAGGATCTCTTGCTAAATCATATGATGTAACCCTTGCAGCAATTAAGAAAGGGAATCTAATAAAGGTAGAAAGCTCTGAAGAAATGTTTGATACTCTCAAAGTAATTGCTACTAAAAAGCTACCGAAAGGCAGAAATGTAGCAATAATTACTAATGCAGGTGGTCCTGGCATTATGGCAACTGATTTTGTTGAACAGTTTGGTCTAAACATTGCAGAAATAGGTGAGAAAAGTAAAGAAAAATTAAAAAAAGATTTACCTATATTTGCCAATGTAAACAACCCTATTGATATTCTAGGAGATGCTCTGCTTGATAGATATGAGAAAGCTATAAAGATAGCATTAGATGATGTAAATGTAGACACACTTTTAATAATACTTACACCACAAATTATCACCGATATTACAGGAGTAGCAAAAGCAATTGTAGATATACAGAAACAAACCTCTAAACCAATATTTTCATGTTTCTTAGGAGGAAAAGATATCGAAGATGGAAATAAAATCTTAAGAGCATACGGTTTGTATTACTCAAATAATATTGAAGACACCGTAAAACTTATAGGAAAGCTAACTGATTATGTTATTAATGAAAATAGCTATTCAATAAGGGATATCTCTACTTTAAAAGCGAAAGGAAAATATAAAAAGGAAATTGAAGATGTAGTAACAGAAGAGATAGAGGTTTTGGATGATGATACCGTAATAAAGATTGCTGAAGAATTTGCTTTAGATTTACCTAATCAAATAATAACTTCAAGTATAGACGAAGCAATCGAATTTTCATCAAAAAACTTTCCTGTCGCCATTAAAGCAACGGCAAAAGATCTAGCTCATAAGACAGATTTTAAAGGGTTGTTTCTAGATATAAGAACTGTATCAGAACTACAAAGTAAGTTTAAAGAATTAACAGAAAACATCGAAAAGGTTACAGGTAAGAATACCCCTGAAATTCTTATCCAAGAAATGTTCGAACCAAAAGCAGAATTCTTTATTGGTGCAAATAGAGAAGGGGAAGTAAATATTTATGAACCGCATGGTATAGGATTTGGACACTTAATTGCAATTGGTCAAGGAGGTATATATACGGAAGTACATAAAGATTTAGAGCATTTCCTTGTACCTGAAACCACAAAAAATATTAGAGAGTCTTTAGAAAAAACTAAAATATCGAAGATAATAGATGGATACAGAGGGAAGCCCCCACTTGCAAAAGAAGCTCTCTTAGAAACAATAGATAAGATACAGGGTATATTGGTAACTTATCCTGAAATATATACATTAGATATTAATCCTGTTATTCTTACAGAAGAGCGTGCAGTAATAGTAGACATCAAGGTTTATATTAAAAAATAATAGATATGAACAGTACCTGTGCAATTATCTTTTCCGCTGGAAAAGGCTTAAGATTGAGACCATTAACTGAAAAAATTCCAAAGCCCCTATTAGAAATTATAAATGGGAAATGTTTGTTAGATTTTACCCTTGAATCATTGCTAGAAATTGGTATACACGATATCTTCATAAATTATTCATATGCAGGAGATCTTTTTCATAATTTTAGGGAAGAATATAAAGACAGGTGCAAAATTATCCTAATAGAAGAAAGTGAACCCCTTGGTCAAGGGGGAACTATTTTAAAAAATGTCTCCCAATTAAGAAATTATGATAAAGTAATATGTTCAAATGGTGATACATATGCTCACTATGATAGAAAACTCTTTCTTTACAAGCACGAATCTTTAAAATCTTCTCTTACGATACTTTCTGATAATAGCAAGAAATTACCCAGAGAAATTTTATCAAGTTATTCTAATCACATTAAAGGCTGTAGAATTAATAGCAAGCCATATTATTATAAAAAGACTTTTCTAAATATAAATAAAAGAGTTAACTATCTTGGAGAATTTGTATTTAATCCAAATGACATCCCTTCAGCAGATTTTACGGAAGAGTTTAGGGGATTATTTGGAAGTGATGATTTGATTGAAATTCTACAAAAGAACGGAAAGAAAACAATGGTATACAGCAAGAAAATTGATTACTTCTTGAGTATGAATACTCTTGAAGAATATGAAAATGTTAAAAATTTCTGTAACAAATCAAAACAATGTTTGAATATCCTCAAGAGTTTTTAGAAAATAATTCCTCTATCAATAAAGATCACAATTTAAGAATCCTCCATGGACCATTTTCTCCACTACATGTGGAGTCTAAACCATCACAGGACGCTCAAACTGTCACAATTTCTTCAGATACAGATGGAACAGTCTATATCCCAAGAACTGATGAAATTGAAAGAGAGGAACTATTAAAAAATCTCAAACAGGAAATATCTGGGTTGCAAGATGAGAAGAAAGCTGGTGTAATAGGTGCTATTAATAATATGATATCCAGATACGGAGAACAAACATATGGAGAATATCTTCCGAGAACATATTCTTCAAACACTAATGACCTAATTGGTTCCGATGAAGAAAATCTAGATGGAAAATCACTTCATCCTGTACTCTTCATTAGCAATTTTCTTCTTAAGGAAGCAAAAAATGGTGAAATAAGAAAAGAAATTGTATTACATCCAGATACAATTTTCTTTCTATCAAGAGGGAAAAGAGAAGAATTAAAAGCTAGTTTAGATTTTTTAAATGAGATGGCTTCTCAATTGGATGTACAGCTATACTTTGAGAATATACAACTTGCAAATCCAAGAATGCAAAAAGTTTTCTCTATGTTCATAGATCCTTTTCAATTATCAAATATGATTAGGGATTATGAGAAATTAGGTATTGCTGTTGATATAAAACATATGGAAAGACATTTTCTACCCGAAAGTATAGAAAACAACATAGTTTCCGCAATTAACGCAATAGGGCACCCTTCCAAAGTACTAATTCACTCAAGGAAGGGTTTAGAACAAAAATATCCAAATACCTACCAAAGATGTGTTCGTAGTGGAATACCTTGGGTTGTAGAAGAGTAGCCTATTTCTTTTTCAAACAAGCATTGACAAAACCCATGAATATTGGATGTGGTTCTAAAAACCTAGTTTTAAGCTCAGGATGATACTGTGTGGCAATAAAAAATGGATGTACATCCTTACTTAACTCTATAGCTTCTACTAAGTGACCATCTGGACTTTTACCACTCAATCTTAAACCTGCCTTTTCTAATTGCTCCCTGTATTCATTGTTAAACTCATATCTATGCCTATGTCTTTCCATAACAGTAGGTAATCCATCAAAAAGGGTATTAGAGTACTTTTTGTAAAGAGATTCTAATAATGAACCTTTTTCGATTTTACAAGGCCATGCACCAAGCCTTATAGTTCCTCCAAATTTTCCATCTTTAAGTAACTTCTTCTGTTCTTCCATTAAGTGTATTACCTGATTTTTACTCTTGGGATTAACTTCTTCTGAATTCGCATCTCTCAAACCTAATACATTACGAGAATACTCTATTACTGCCATTTGCATACCATAACAAAGACCAAGATATGGGATTTTATTCTCTCTTGCTATTTGAATAGCTTTTATTTTTCCTTCTGCCCCTCTGCTTCCCCAACCCTGAGGAACCACTAAACCATCCATCCCAAGTAATTTTTTTTGCAACCCCCTGTTATTTGTAAAATCATCCGCCACTATCCAATGTATATTCGGTTTTATACCTTGCTCCCAAGATGCATGATTAATTGCTTCTACTACAGATACATAAGAATCTTTCAAATCAAATTTACCACTCTTGTAATATTTTCCCACTATCCCAATATTAACTTCCTTTTTTAAGTTCCTCATTTTCTTTGTTTTCTTTTTCCATATATTCATCAAA
>CAYMBI010000009.1:0-14043 GCA_964388655.1 uncultured Candidatus Saccharibacteria bacterium
TATCTTAAGTGGTTCGTAGTCATCTGGTGTTACAGGAAAGAATGTTGCAAACACATTCGGTTTAGGAGTTCTATATCCCTCGAGAGGAGGGGTATTCTTATTATCTGAAATAGTGTCTCCTACAGTAAAAAAACTGATATCTTTAAACCCTGTTGCTATGTATCCAACTTCTCCCGTCCCAAGGTATTCAGTTTCTTGTAAGTCAGGAGTAAATATTCCGACCTCTGTCGGTTTAAAAGTTTCCTCCTTACGTAGAATATACAAATCAGAGGCCTTTCCTGGTGTATATTTTATCTTACCATCAAAGACTCGAACTGCAACAACTACTCCTCTGTGTTCATCGTAAAAAGAATCAAAGATTAAACTTTTAAGAGAATTATTTGTGTTACCCTTTGGAGGAGGGCATATCTCAACTATCTTATCCAAAAGCTCACTAACTCCCTCTCCAGTTTTTCCTGAAACTTTGACAATATCTTCTTTCCTGAATCCAAGAAGTTGTTGTAGTTCTTGTTCTCTAGACTTTATATCTATATTAGGTAAATCTATTTTATTTATTACAGGTATAAGCTTTAATCCAAGGTCTAGAGCTTTTTGAGTATTGGAAATAGTTTGAGCTTGTACTCCTTGGGAAGCATCTACTAGTAGTATTGCGGCCTCACAAGCTGCAAGAGATCTGGATACCTCATAGGAGAAATCTACATGTCCAGGAGTATCAATTAAGTTTAACTGATAACCTTTCCATATCATTCTACAAGCCTGTAATTTTATAGTAATACCTTTTTCTTGTTCTAAATCTAATCTATCTAGTACTCTTGATTCTCTCTTATCTCTTGATATATCAACATGTGCAGCCTCAAGCATTCTATCTGCCAACGTAGATTTTCCATGATCAATATGGGCAATTATTGAAAAATTCCTTATTTTTGTTAAGTCGGTATTAGCCATGTGACGGGATTATTATAGTATATTTTTACAAAGAAAGGGGAAAAAACTTTAATATACAACGCTTTATTGTATTTCCTTTATGGTAAGTTCGAAATCTTCTTCGAACATTACATCTGAGAAGCTCTCTATATAGAGATAGACTATATATCTTTCCTTTGGAGGGACTATTATCTTTTGAACAGAATTATCGCCATTTGGTTCTTGTAGCCTATATCTTTGATCTCTAATGATTAACCCTATATCAGACTTAGTTGGTAGCTTTGTACCTCCATATATATCAAGGTTAACACTTTCCTCTTTGTTATTTATTATCTCAATTATTGGTTTTGAGTAGCTATCTGCGTCTCTTTTAGTAAGTTTAGTCCTGTATATATACTTACCCTCAACTAAATCGATTTTTTCATTTAAGAAGATTTGATGAGAACCTCCTACAATATTTATCTGTAATTCAGATCTATTTGTTACTCCTAATACATTAATGTCTTTTAACCTCTTTGTAATTGGTTGTAGATTTATAACTGTTATTGCAGGTATTATGAAAAGCAATGCCACCAATCCTAATGCTATTGGCTCTACTACAAGTGCTAATGTTCTCTTTATCTTATTCTCTTTCATATTAATAGTATTTCTTATTATCAGGATATACTTTATTTGATTCTACTTCAAATGTTTTTACAGCTCCAAACCCGCAAAGGAATGCAAATGATCCAGCTAGTATCCCAACCCATGTATATGTATTATCTTGTATAGCGTTTGCCACTATTATTGCGGAGGCTATCCAAAGAAATGCTGTCCAAATAAATATTTTAAGAAAAGTGGTATCATCCTTGGTTATCCATTGAAGTATATTAAATCTTGTGACCTTAACTATTGTTTTAGGATCATCTGTTGCTGATTGGAAGATTGCAGTTTTAGCCACGAAGTAAGCAGTGGGTATTGCCAAGAATGCAAACATGAAAAGGTCTGAGTATGAATTAACAAAGAGTGTAGTGGAAGAATCATTAAAGTATATCTGTGTAGAAAAGATTCCGTTTAAATCATTTCCTATCTCAAATGTAAGACCGTATATAGCACTAGTAAAAAATATACCAAAAACTTTTCCAGCAATCATTAATATTGCAGGAAATATGGAGTTTTTAAGTGCTCTTTTGATTAGTTTTGACATTATCTATGGACAGTTTGTTAAGTTGAATTGCAAGTCTGGACTTTTTACGACTTGCTGTACCCTTCTTTATAACATTTTTCTTGGCAGCCTTGTCAAGGACTTTGTATGCTTGCTTTAAAGATTTCTCTGCAGCTTCCTTCTCTTCTTTCTTAACAAGATCTTGGAACCTCTTTATAGATTTTTTAACTCTCTTTCTTAACCTGTCGTTATAAATTGTTCTTCTCTTTGTTTGTCTTAAATCTTTTATAGATGTCTTTAAGTTTGGCATTCTTCAAAAGTATATTTAAAATGAATCAATATTGCGCTGTATTATATCGGTTAAGAGTTTGTTTGTAAACAGAAATGTAAATTGATACACTATTTTTATGGATGTCATGGGAGAAAGAAAGATAATAGGATATGCAGTATTTTTTATTATTGCTCTTATAACAGTTATTTCTCCAATTTATATACTTTTAAACAAAGAAGATGTAAAAGGCGTTGATATCCAAAGAGATATTACCGTTCCACATCCATATATTACGAATTTAATGCCAAAGAGTGCTTATGTGGGAGAAGAATATCTTTTTGTTCCTAGGATAGTTGCAAATGAATTCGGTAGTGTTGTGTTAACAATGGAGGAGGGACCAAGTTGGTTGTATATAGATGAAGGATATATAATCAGGGGTTATCCTTCATTGGACGATGTTGGTGTTATAAAGGTAACTCTTAAGGTTGATGATGGAATAGGTAGTTCTACGATATCTGAATATATTATAGTTACAGAAGATGAAGAATAGGGTTATTTTCACAATTGGAGTTGTACTTACTGTCTTTATGATTTTTGTAGGGGTTTTTGTATTTAAGGCATCAGGGTCGAATAACTCTGTTTCTGTGGAAGGATGTAATCCTTACAATGTAGAGATTAAAAAAGGGGAGAAAGAGAATTCTGTAGAGATAACATGGAGAAGCAAGGCGAGATGTTCTGCATACATTCTCTATGGCACAGAAATGAAGAATTTAAATCTTGTTGCAATAGATTTGGAAGGAGATTTTAGAGGTAAAAACCATAAGGTTGTTATTAACTCTTTACTATCGTCCAAGACATACTTCTTCTCTATTGTTTCTGGGGGTACTACATATGGTAAAGATGGATTGCCAATATCATTCTCTATTTCTTCCCTCTGATAACTTTCTGCTCAAAATATTTCTTTGGATTTGTAATCTTATATTTTGTTAATTCTACATCTTTGTATACATCGGATTCTAAAATAATTTTGGAAAGTTTTGTTCCCTCTGGTCTTGTATATACTGCCCATGCAGTTGCAAAGAGTACTATTCCTATTGCTATCCTTACAAAGATATTATCTAATATTCCTGTACTTGGAGTTGTCGTTGGAGTTTTAGGAATATTATTACAGTCTTGTGCTACGGTGATTGTGGTTTCTGCTCTAAGATTTGCAGGATCCTCTGGTATTTGGACTGGATTGACTATAACTTCGTTAAGATTATCTCCAGTTAGAGCGTTACTGTTTGCTTTAGCTCTAAATACTATAACCAATTGTCCACCAGGAGGAACATTCCATGGATTATTCGACTGTTGCCATACTATTTCTTGGGTAGAGCCTATTGTAGTAACCGTAACTACAGAGCTGTCATTAACTGCAGAACCATTTATCGTAGAACTACCAGCAATGTATTCAAATCCTAATGGTAATTTGTCTTTAATAGAGGTGATACCTTCTTCTTGTTGAGCATTATTTCTTACTGATATGGTAAAGTTTGCTTCGTTTTTGCCATCAACTCTTTCTACACATGACGGAGAACCAGTTTTAGATGCTAAGAAGTTAGATTTTTCTTCTTGTTGTGCAGGAGGTTGTTCAACTATTGGAGCTTGTATCTCTGGAAAGTTTACTTCTGTTTTTACTACTCCAATACTTACATCATCAACAAATACTTCTGCAGTAATTTCTAGGTCACCTGTATGATTATCGAGTATGCTAAAGGATTGACCACCAGAAAAGTTGCTATTGTCATACAAATTCGCCTTTGAAAGAGTAATCGTTCCCTTTGCTGATTCTATGTTAAAACCATCTTGTGCAACTATCGTTGGGAATCTTGTTCCAAATGAAAAGCTAACCTTAACTTTTTCACTAGCAATCTGTCCTACCGTGATAATAATCTGGGAGATTTTTGTTCTTCCATCACTTTGTCTTTCAGTAGAAGCAACCAAAGAGTTGGCCCCAATTCCACCCTCCCTTTCTATTTCAATTACTCTTCTACAGATAATGGAGTTTATAGAGTCTCCTCTACCATCTGTTGCTGTAGCAAGTATTTCTAATGAATCTCCACTATCAAAGTTGGTTATTTTCTTATATATCTTTGATCCCTCTATTCTGTCTGGTTGTTCTGATTGAGTATTTACTCTGAATAGATAGTCTTTATAATTATCTTTGTCAAATTCCGCTTTAACATTTATTTCATCATCAGGATTAATCTTACCTGTTATTAACTTCCCATCTTGGTCAGTAAGAATCATACTTTGACATCTCGCATCAGAGATACTCCTTACATTACAGCTTTTGTATCTTTCAACTGCAGTTGGGCTTTTTAATACATATTCTGAAAGTAAATCAGTATTACATGTAACATTACATACCTGGTCAGAAGAAACTGTTTTTGTATCAAAAAGGATTGCTTTTTTAGGATCTCCACAGTCATTAACAACAGCAGGATCAATTATGTAACATCCACAGGTAATTTGATTACTTCTTTCATCTTGACGAATTGTATCTCCAAGCATGTAAAAATATATTACTGCTCCTATCAAAGCTACTATTAATATTGCACCAACGAAAAGTAAGGCTTTAAGGGCTCTTTTTGTATTTCTCCTCTGTGTACTCATGTAAAGGCAGTCTTAGGTATATTAATAGTTATCCTTACAATAGAGTTTATGAGAATAGGTATATAGATGTCAATTAATATCTCTATAATATGGTACAAAGTAGTGTAAGTCCTAACTTGGGTTCTATTCTTCCAACCTTTATTTCATAATCAAGGCTTGAGAGCTTTTCATATATGGTCATAATTTTCTCCCTATTATATCTCTTTGCAGAGTTCACTATTGGTCCTACTGTGAATGGTGGAATTTTAAGTACGGAAGCAATTTCAGAATATGAAGACCCTTTTTCAATCATATATTTTGCCATAGTTATCAATCGGATATTCCTTACAATCATTGAAATAATGTAATTGGGATCTACCTCTTGTTTAAAAAGATTTTCTAGGATTAAAAGAGGTTGTCCATTATCCGTGTTTATTTCATCTAACAGTTTCCAAATATCTTCCTCAAGTGTGTTAGGAGAGAGCTCTTTTATATCTTCTTCAGAGATAGAATCTTTGTCTAAAAGTTGTAGTTTTTTTATACTGTTCTCAAATCTCTCTGTATCATAGTTAGAATACTGTATGAGTAGATCTAGAGCATTCTTATTTATATTTATATTTTGAGAATTCAGAATATCTTTAGCCCATGATACAAAAGATCTTTTATTTAATTTTGTGTATTCCTTTAGTAGGTTTTTCTGTTTAAAGAACTTAACATATTTTGTTACAGAACTTATTTTCTGATCTTCCCACAGGACTATGTAATCAGTCGAATTAGAATCTAAATACTCGAGAAGAAAAGAAATTATTGATTCACGTTCTTTGTTCCTATACACCCTCTTAAGAAATATTACTCTTTGATTGTTAAAGAGGGAATTTGAAGAGAGTATATCTATTAAATCGCCAGCTTTGATTTTCTCCGCATCCACAGAGAGGTATTCAAACTGACTTTCATCACGAAGATTCTTTACAAACTTTTTCGCTTCGGTGAAAGAGAGATATGTTTCATTGCCTATGTATAGTTTGTACATTATTGTTGAGATATAGGTATTTCTTTACCAAAGAGTATAGATATATTTTCTCCTCTAAGATTTGTTGTTACAAACTCTGGTTTTGTTGTAGATGCTGTCTTAATGTATTTTGAGAGAGCCCCGACAGAGTATTCATACTCTCCTTCCTTGTTTGAAAATACATACACACCCTCCTTATCGTTATACAAATTCCCAATGAATCTTATATTGAGATACTTAAATTGTTCTCTTAATTCCTCTGTTTTTTTGTATGTTTCCTGATATCCTAACCCTGCATTGTAAACATATATTGAAGGATTTTCAGAATACAATTGCGGATTTTTGAGTAGCAATTCTACATATTCATTTATTTTGGTGTATTTCCCCAGCCCCTCTATGGGTCCTATTGCATATGCTCCTGTGTTTACGACATTCTGGCTCGTTATTAAAGAAGAATTTCCAGAGGAAGGGTCAAGTACAAAAGAGTAGGTTGTACCATTTTTTTCTTTGAAGGTTTTGAGTAAATTTATACCTGCTTGTATATCATCTATAGTAAATTCGGATATTTTAATATTATTCTGTATTGCACTCATCAAATCCATAACCTTCTTTGGGTTAAGTAAGGTTTCCGAGCTTAAGACAGTATCTCTAAAAGATGCTATTACATTCTGTTGTCTTCTTGCCCTTGCGAAGTCAGAGCCCTCATTGTTATGCATCGAATGTCTTGATCTCGAGTATTTTAGGGCAGTATCGCCATCCATCAATTGAGGACCTGCCTTAAATGTTACTGTTTGATATCCTGTACCCTTAGGGTACATGTAATCAGTAAAACTATTTTCTACATTTACGTATATACCTCCTACTGCATCGATAAGTTCTGTGAAGCCTTTGTAATCAATCATAGCATGGTATTGTATTTCTAATGTTGTTATTTCTTCGACTACATTTTTTAGTGCATCAAGACCAGAGCCTTTACTTCTTTGTTCATTTATTGCGTATACTGCATTTATTCTGTTAAACCAATATTTCTTTGGGTCTGTTTGTACATGGAAATCTCTTGGTATGGAAATCATTATTACGTCATTTGTTTCATAGTTATATGATACTACTATAATGGTATCCGTGTTCATAAGGTTACCTGCTTCTCTTGTATCTATACCTACAAGTAATACATTGGTGTATTTTCCTGTGCTATCTCTTTTAAGTTCGGGTTCTTTTTTAGGTTGTAAAATATTCCCTGGAGAGAATTGGAAGCCTATATCGCTTGATACTTTGTATCCTTTGTAAAGTAAGTATCCACCCGTTGTTACTACTAATACTAATATCGCTCCTAGCAAAAGGCTTAGAAGCGAGGGTCTCCTTTTCCTTGCCACTGTAGTTGGAATCCTTCTTCTGTTTAAATCTTTGTCACTCATGTTTATAGAGACTTCCATGGGCAGAGTTGTGTAAATTATCTAAGATATTTTTGAATGTTTTGGTTATGTTCTGCAAGTGTTCGAGCAAAATGTACTTGCCCAGTACTATCATGTATGTAGAAGTAGTAGTTGTTTGGTTTTGGATTCCTTACAGCTTTAATTGCTGCTAAACCTGGATTGCATATTGGTGTAGGAGGATATCCTTGTCTTTTATATGTATTATATGGATTATCATCCTGTTTGTCTCTTTCTGTTATTGGAGCTTTCCAATCTTTCTTGGGGTAAAGTAGTGTCGCGTCAATTTGAAGAAGCCATCCCTCAGCATATCTTCTCTTTATCAAGTCGGCAATCATCGGTCTGTCTTCTGAAGTGTATCCTTCTCTCTCAACCATACTCGCAATTATGATATCCTCGTAGGTGTCTGTTAGACCAACTTTATTTTTAAAGTTAGTAAGCATTATTCCTATCACACTTTCTGTATCAGCAGTTATACTAAAAGAATATTTGTCAGGAAAAAGAAAACCTTCTAAGTCAGTTAATTCATATGGAAAACCTAGCTCGTTAATGAAGATTGCGTCTGTTGTTAATCTTAGGAATTCTGTAGAGGAAAAATTAGGATTATTAACTTTCTCGAACTCGATTGCTAGTATATTTGCAATTTCATCTTTTCTTAATCCTTCGGGTATTGTAATCCATACAGCTTGATCTTTGGATGATTGAATCATCGAGGCTAATTCCTTTATATTAAGATTCTTAGGGATATCATATACACCAGCCTGTATCTTAGGTGCTAATTCATTAAATCTAAGATATATCTTAAAATATGTAGTCCAATTCTCCTTAAGAACTCCAGCATCCACAAGTTTTTTGATTATTGTTTCTACAGATGCCCCTTGCTCTATCTCCACTGTTACCTTTTCTGAACTATCACTGTTTGGCCTTTCTATTACAGAGTCGTAGTTTAGCTTTATAACTACTGTTGCGATTAATACTGTTATTAACGCGAGAAAGAATATTTTAACTATAGATTTCATTCTTTTGAGATTCTGAATTTAAAAATTCTTGTAGGAATACTGCTGCAGCTATTTTATCTATTTTTCCCTTGGAAGATTTAGTATTCTGTCCTAGGGATAGTAACATATTTTGAGCTTGAGTTGTAGAATAGCTTTCATCGTAAGTAATGACAGGTAAATCTGTAAGTAGAGAAATTTTCTCAACAAATTTCTGTATTTCCTTACTTATCTTTGAATGTTCAGGTGCGAATATTTGTGGTGATCCTACAAGTAGAGTCTTTATTTTGTACTCTTTTACTATGTTTAGTATTTGATTTAGAAGAGAATCTATATCTTTGTTTTGTGTTACATGTAATACCTCAAGGGGTGAAGCTATTATTCCCTTTGAGTCAGATATTGCTAAGCCTATTCTCTTTTTGCCATAATCTATGGCAAGAATTGGTTTTTCTGTTTGCATATTTATTCTAATATCGCCTTTATTCTTTTTACTCCAGCACCAACATTTTCCTGCTTTGTTATTCTAAATTTCCCAAGTTCTTTAGTATTTTTTACATGTGGTCCATTACATATTTCAATGGAGTAGGGATTGCCCTTGTCTCCTACAAAGTATATTTTTACTGTTTCCCCATATTTCTCTTCAAATGCTGCAAACGGAACCATCTTAAGTGCCTTTTCTCTTGGATATTCTTCGAAGGTAACTTCTAGAGAGCTTTGAATCGCATTATTAACGATATTCTCTACCTCTGAAATTTGTTCCTCTGTTAATTTCTCGTTGTTAGGAAAATCTAATCTTAATCTCTCAGATGTAATATTACTACCTTTTTGGTAAACATGCTCACCTAATACCTTTCTTAGTGCAGCTAGGAGTAGGTGTGTGGCCGTATGATACTTAGTTGTCATCTCAGATGTATCCGCAAGACCTCCTTTGAACATTCCTGCAGATGCTGTCCTTGACTTTTCCTGATGTTCCCTTTGTGCATTTATGAAACCCTCTTTTTCAAAGATTTCTTTTCCTTGCTCCTGAAGAATCTCCTCTGTTACTTCTAATGGAAGACCGTATGTTTCATAGAGCTGGAAAGCTTTCTTACCATCAATCTTGCCCTCTTTTGTTAAAGTCTTTTCTAATTCTTTTAGTCCATTTTCAATAGTTTTATTAAATTTCTTTTCTTCATCTTCAATAGTTTGGAGAATGAATTCTTTTTTCTCTTCTAATTTTGGCCAAATACCTGAAAATTGTTTTATTGCTATCTCTGCAATTTCTTTTGTGAAGTCCCTCCCTATTTCAAGTTTTCGTCCATGTCTTACAGATCTTCTAATTAATCTTCTCAAAATATATCCCTGTTGGGTATTAGAGGGTACTACTCCATCCATCACAATCCATGTAGCTGCTTTTATATGGTCAGTAATTATTCTTTGTGATTTAAGATTTTCTTTTTTAGAAATTTCTGTTACTTTTTCAAAGATAGGTTTATAAATATCTATTTCATATACAGAATTTGCCCCTTGACAAATGGAGGCAATTCTTTCCAATCCGCCACCAAAGTCTACATTGTGTCTTCCTAATGGTTTGTATTCTCCATTCTCTAATAGATATTCCATGAAGACATTGTTTCCAATTTCTACAAGTTCACCATTTTTCATTTTGTAGAATATTTCACTATCTGGTCCACATGGTCCTCCCGATGGTAATCCCCACCAATTATCTTCCCTTCCTAGTGGCATTATTCTTTCTTTTTCTCCGACCTTTGCTTCGATGTTGTATTTAGAAAAAATTTCTTTCCATATCTCTATCGAGGTCGTATCCATAGGTATATTCTCTTCTCCTTTGAATACAGATCCATATATTCTGCCTATATCAAACCCTAAATCTTCAACAAAAAATTCAATTGTCATCCTAATAGCTTCTTTCTTGAAGTAATCATTTAGAGACCAGTTGCCCAACATCTCAAAAGCGGTACAGTGGAATTCATCTCCAACCTCATCGATATCTCCCGTCCTAATACATCTTTGTGAATTAACTAATCTTTTCCCTTGTGGATGAGTTTCTCCCTTTAGAAAAGGTACAAGTGGGAACATTCCCGCATTAACAAAAAGCACAGAAGGATCATCCTCTGGAATTAATGGAGCACTAGGTATTTCTGCATGTCCCCTATCTTTGAAAAATTGTAAATATTTTTCTCTAATTTCTTTATATGTGAAATTTTTCATAGGTGATTATACCAGAAGAGATGTTTCTATTCGAGGTTTTTACAATATTGGTTCAGGAGGGTTATTATCCTCTTTCGGTTCTTTCTGAGCATTCTCAATTTGTTCTAAAACCATTGAAAGATCGCCCTCTGGTTCTGGAATTGTTGATGTTTCTAAAATTGGTTCTGGTGCAACAAAGTTTTCTGTTACCAATTCCTCGACTTTTTTGGGTTGAGCGTATATTGGGATTTCTACTTTATTATCATCTCTTGGTATTGTTGGTGGGAGTGTAGGGTTAACATCTTTTATCTCCTCAGAATCATCCTTCCATACTGCAAAGATTATCATTGGGGTAAAGATTGCAAGCACTATCAATGCAATTCCTCCACCTATTATCATTGCAACTCTTTTGTTTATGTAATATCCTAAGATATTAAAGCTATTAGGATCTTCATCTTCTCCTGAAATTGTAAAAGTCCAATCTTTTGACACTTCTTTGTCAGAGCTATCTTTGAAGGTTATTTCTACTTTATGTACGCCCTTACTCAAACTTTCTTCTGGAAGGTAAAGTACAGTGTATTCTGAATCAGAAATCTTGTTTATTTTGATGTCCTTTGTAATATCTCTGTTATCAAGTTTTACTAAAATGCTATCCTGAACTATCGTTTCACCTATTGATGCAATGAGTGATGCCTTTATTGTGGGCCTGTTATTAGATACATTATCTGTGCTTGTAGGCGAGAAGTTTATTACTTGCGGATCTTCTAATGCTACTAAGTCATCCGGTTCCTTTCCCTCTGTTTGTCCTTTTGCTATTACAATCTCCTCTGAGACATCCATGCCTATCGCTGGGGGATTCTGATTATCAATCGCCCTAAGTATGATTCTGTATGTTCCATCCTTAAGTTCTGTAGTATTGATGTCTTGTGTGGTCGCATTATATGGAATATTCCTGTTTATTGTTATCCAGCTTTTTTCGTTTGCAGGATTGGAGGATACATACATTTCAAATTTAGTAATATGATTTAAGTCTCTGGAATCCCATGCTACTTTAAGAATGTCTTGTTCCTTAATTAAAATAGGTTCTGATGGATCAATGATTTTAACATTTGGGATATCGTTTTCTTTGGGGCTTACACTAATGACCCATGATTGCGATGCGAGGTGTCTACTGTATCCATCATGAATAAAAATGTTTGCTAAGTAACTTGCTGGTTGGTCTGTACTTCCTCTGAATTTTATAGTTAGTCTCCCATTCCCACCATCTTCAATTATTGTTGGTTTTAACCAAGGACTCCCAGGTGTAAAAGAAAAGGAGTAATTGATTGTATCTTTATCAATATCTTCGGCTGTCAATGTATATTCATATACATCTCCAGTCTTTATATTTTGAGAAGGTTTTGAGCTTTTCGGAGTTGAGAGAAATACGGGTTTTGAGTTGTTAGTTACTGCTCTTACTCCTTCAACATCAAATGTACTACTAATTACACACTCATATGACTTTTGGTTTAAATCTAACATTAAACCTTTTATTTCATATGCTTTTGCTACAGTTGGTGTAAATGAGAATGATTCAGATATTCTTTGTGGATTTCCTTCGTATGTTTTTGAAAAGAGGTCATTGTTGTTTTCATCCTTTATAGAGATAGCCTTTACACCTAGTGAAGTTGTCATAGCGTCCACCTGTACTCTGAAAGTACTATTTATTTCTAAAGAGTAAGGATTAACATTGGGGAATGTAATTACGCACGGATTCTTTTCACTTACCTCTATATCATCAAATGCTCTATTCCTAATGTCAAAACTTTCATCTTGCAAAAGCCCTATTACAAAGACAGGGATGGAAAGAAGGAGGAGAAAGGTGAGGAAAAGACTTTTTCCTTTTCTACTTTTTCTTGGGGCAATTCTACTTCTCATTAGATATATAATAAGGGTTATCTATTAGTAACTGCAAGTTGATTGTTAATATCTTTCTCAATGTCTGAAAGCACTCCTTTTGGTTCTTTACTGTTTTCAACAACTTCTGTGATTGCAGTTCTCAATTTTTCTTCTACAAAGCCTTGATCTCCCATCTGCCATGATTTCATGAATGGAGCCATAACCCCAATGGCTCTTGTATATGGATTAGAAAGAAGAGCAGAATTAAGACTTACCAGGGAATATGGTTCTCCGAATGCTCTAACCTTTGATGCATTAGAAAATAGTTCTTTCTGCTGTTGTTCTTCACTAAGGTATTTAACAAATTTCCATGCTTCAATTGAATTTGTGGAGGTCTTGCTCACTGCCTCTCCCCAATACATAGAGTAGTAAACTGGTTCATTGTTTGGCAATTGTGGTAGTGGTACGAGACCAAATTCAATTTGTGGTGCTGCTTCTAATATATCAAAAGCTCTCCAACTAGGAGCAAACATCATTGCTAATTCACCTTTGAAAAAGGTTGTTAGATCATTTGCAAGATATGATGCCCAAGTTGGATTTGTTCCTGTTGCAAAACTTGTATATGTTCTAAGTGCAGAAATTGCTCTTTCCGATGTAAGATTAACCTCAGTTCTACTACTATTTATCAAAGCAGCGTTGTTTTGAAGCATCATGAAGGAAAGAATATCTGCTGCATGTGTAATATTTCTTGAGGTTCCAATTGCCAATCCTGATACTGTGATTCTCCCAGAGCTATCCTTTTTTGTCATCTTTTCAGCTGCTTCCATAAAGGAATCCCAGTCTTGTGGTGGTTCGCTATATCCTGCTTGGGAAAGTAGTTGTTTGTTGTAGATAACCATGAGACCGTCTATCTCCCATGGAATTGCATATATTCTGCCATCTGTACCTGTGAAGTCCTCTGTTGCTGTAGGGTAGAATGTGTCTGCAAATTCTTGGTAGTTCATAATGCTTTGGGGTAAAGGTTCAAGATATTTTTGAAACTTAGGTAACCAAGTATTATTTATTCTTAATATATCTGGTGCTGGTTCGGTAGAACTAGCAGATTGTTGTAATCTTGTATATACACGGCTTTCATAGTTTCGAAATGTTTGTTGAGAGTAAAGTATCTTAACGCCAGGATTTTCTGATTCATACCTATCAATTATAGGTTGCATAACCTCTTCTGGCTCCCAAAGACCCCAGTATACTAGTTCAACATTTCTTCTGTTATTATTTGGATTATCTGTATTGTTTTCGGCTCTTTTACTTCTTAATACGATAGCTGCTATTATAGTTAAAACTAATAGCACAACAACAATGCTTGTTAGTAATAGTACCGATTTTTTCTGATCATTTTGCATCTTGAACATTGTACAAAAATTAATATCTTTCTGCTACTACAATCAATCTTTTTGTTCCTACTCCTAGTGGCCAACAAGTCATCATAGTTAATGTTTCTTTGTCCCCTTGGGTTTTTAAGATAGAGAAATCATCCGCAGAGACTGTTTTCTTGTTTCTAACAATATACA